>JAYRVV010000031.1:0-5024 GCA_041918415.1 Bdellovibrionota bacterium
ATTTTTCATTCCAGAGAAAATCTTGAAGATCGTCGTTTGCTTGAATTTGCAGCATCCTTTTCCTTTGACCACCATCGACCCATCGACACCACATTGGATCTAAGACCTGAATTTTTTCAAAGTAACATTTTGCAAAGCAGTTTTGATTTTACATGGCTCTCAAAGCATTTTTTCCTTGAGGGAGAATTCGTGTACCAAAGCACCGACTTTCAAAATTTAGAAAAATTCAAAAGATTTGGCTTTTACAGCCAGCTTTCAGCACCACTTAGCAAACAGCTTGAACTGGCGACTTCGTACTCTTTTTTAAATCAAACTTTTTTTCGAGCTGACAAAGAACATGAAATGAAAGCCTCTTTAAACTTTCACATCAATCGGCAAACCAAAGTTCAGCTTCAACATCGCTGGCTCAAGCAAGAACGCCAAAGTCAACAAAGCGATTTGGCCTTCACTTTCGTATTGTGATATAGACCGTTACAATGAAATTAAACAATAAGATTGCCGTGATCACGGGAGCAGCTCAAGGCCTGGGTCTTGCCATTTCCAAAATGTTTGTTCAAAATGGTGCAACAGTGTGCATGTTGGATCTAAACATGCAAAAACTTCAATCTGCTATTGATGAATCAAACCTTGGCCAAAAAGCTTTGGCTTTTGAGTGTGACGTGTGCAATTTAAATTCAATTCACTTCGCAAGGGATCAAATCATCCAGCGCTGCAAACAAGTACACGTTTTGGTCAACAACGCTGGCATCATACAAGATGCAATGTTGTTAAAAATGACCGAAAAGGCTTTTGACAATGTGATCAACGTCAACCTCAAAGGTGTGTTTTTGGTCACACAAGCATTTGTCTCCCACATGCAAAACATCAGTGCGAGCATCATCAACATTTCATCTGTGGCGTACAGAGGAAATTTCGGACAAAGCAATTACAGTGCCAGCAAAGCAGGTGTCGTGGGCATGACCAAAACTTGGGCACTTGAACTGTCCAAATACAACATACGTGTCAACGCCATCGCGCCTGGTGTCATAGAAACAGACATGACAAAAAACATTCCTGATGATGTGAAACTTAAACTGATATCTAAAATTCCGCTTGGTAAAATAGGTCATCCCAGTGACATTGCTCATGCAGCTTTATTCTTGGCTTCAAGCGCATCTTCATATATTCAAGGCGAAGTTATTTCACCCAACGGTGGATTTTTAATGTGAACACGGAGAGAGCATGAATTACAAAGTTAAAGACATCAATCTGGCAAAACAAGGACATTTGAAGGTTCAATGGGCCAAGAGCAGGATGCCCGTTTTAATGGCACTTCGAGAAAAATACAAAAAAGAACAACCCTTAAAAGGACACACGATTGCCGGGTGTTTGCATGTCACCAAAGAAACCGCTGTTTTGATTGACGCCCTAAGCGCTGCAGGTGCAAAGGTCACTTGGTCAGGATGCAATCCTCTTTCTACACAAGACGATGTGGCTGCGGCCATCGCTGACTCTGGAACCAGCATTTATGCATGGCACGGTCTTTCAAAAGAAGAATTTTATTGGTGCATTGAAGAAACCATCAAACACAAACCGAATTTAACCTTGGATGATGGAGCTGATTTGATTTACTCCGTTCATTCAAAACACAAAGATTTAGCCAAAAACATTCTTGGCGGCACAGAAGAAACCACAACGGGTGTGCAAAGACTCAGAGCCATGGCCAATGATGGTGTTTTGCTTTACCCCGTTTTTGCGGTCAATGATTCACAAACAAAATGGGATTTTGATAATGTTTATGGCACTGGCCAATCCTCCATTGATGGTATTTTAAGAGCCACAAGTGTTTTTATTGCTGGAAAAAATTTTGTGGTGGCTGGATATGGCCACTGCGGAAGTGGCGTTGCAATGCGTGCCAAAGGCATGGGAGCCAAAACCATTGTTACCGAAATCAATCCCGTGGCGGCGTTACGCGCAACCCTTGAAGGTCACACCGTCATGACGATGGATGAGGCAGCTAAATTGGGTGATATCTTCATCACAACCACCGGCATGAAAGACATCATCGTCAAAAAACATTTTGAGTCCATGAAAGACGGCGCCATTGTTTGCAACACCGGCCATTATGACTGTGAGCTCAACCTTAAAGATCTGTCTTCATTGTCCAAAGAAGTCACAGAAGTGAGAACCAACAATGAAGCCTATCGATTGCATAACGGAAGAACAATCTATGTATTGGCACAGGGTCGATTGGTCAATTTGGCGGCTGCAGAGGGGCATCCATCTGAAGTGATGGACATGTCGTTTGCGAACCAATTTCAAGCCATGGTTAAGCTGGCCAAAGAAGGTCATTCGCTTGAACGAAAAGTTTACGTGTTACCCAAAGAAATGGATGATGACATTGCCAAGGTTAAGTTACAAACCATGGGTATTAACATTGATACTTTGACGAAAGATCAAATCAAATACAACTCAGATTACTCTGCTGGCACTTAAACAATCGTTTGTATGTAAAATTCTTTTGTTTGTTCTAAACCCACATTAAGGGGAGTTTGCGTTTTAAACCCAAGCACCTCATGGGCCAATAGCCCAACGCCCAAAGAACGCTCAACTTCGCCGGGCCTTTTGTACACATGCTTGGCGCAAACATCGCTGTTTAAAGTTTTGGAGATCATCGCAAACAATGTATTGACCGAGGTTTCATCTTGACTGCAAACGTTAAAAGTTTGTGCGTTTACATTTGGATTTTCCATGGCCAACACGTTGGCCCGAACAACATCTTTTACAAAAACAAAATCTCGAGTTTGTTCACCATCACCATAGATCACAGGTGATTGTTTTTTGATGAGTGCACTAAAAAATTTGGGTATCACGGCTCCGTACTGAGAGTTTGGATCTTGCCTTGGTCCATAGACATTAAAATATCTAAGACAGATGGTCTTTAACCGATGTGTGTTTGCAAAGCCGATGCACAAATGTTCTTGGGCAAGCTTTGAAGCCGCATAAGGACTCAGTGGGTAGGGCACCGTTTTTTCGCTAATGGGTAAATGCTCAATAAGCCCATAAGCCGCACAAGAAGCTGCTAAAACCAACTTTGAAACATTGTATTTAAGACTGGCATTTAGAACATTCAACGTACCCATCACATTGATGTTGTAGGTAAGATCTGGATCTTCGATGGACAATGCAACGGATCCAAGTGCAGCTTGATGAAATACAACTTGAACCCCATCAAATGCTTTTTCAAAGCTTGAAGGTCTGGTCACGTCCGCCTCGACCAATTCAAAATTTTGATTTGATTTTAAATGTTCAATGTTCTCTTGTTTGCCTGAAAAAAAATTGTCAATGCCTCTAACATGAAAGCCCAGTTCCAACAATCGATCGCACAAATGCGAACCAATGAAACCTGCGGCACCAGTGACAATGCATATGTTTGGTTTAGATAAAGCCATAATCAAAGCAAGCCGATCTATAAGCCGAGTTCTGTTCGCATTGCTGCGTGATGATCATTCATCTGAGTTAAAAATTACTTTCTAACTTCAAGCGACCTACCCGAAAACCAAAGAGCGAGCAGCTCAGTTTTCCTATTTGGTCTTGCTTCCAAGGGGGTTTACCGTATGGCCACTCACGTGGCGCTCATAAGGGAGCTCTTACCTCCCTGTTTCACCCTTACCTTTTCTTCAATCTCATGAGACACTGAAGAAAACAGCGGTTTTCTTTCTGTTGCACTTTCCAGTGGTCACCCACTCTGGACGTTATCCAGCCTTGTGCTCTTTAAAGCTCGGACTTTCCTCCAGGAAATAAATTCCCAGCGATCACCCGACCGGCTTGCAGTTTGAATCTATACACCAAAAATTTTTAAAATGAAAGGGTCAAAACTCATCCAAAGCTTTGTTGGCCAATTGGTCTGCCCTCTTGTTTTGCTCTCGAGGAATGTGGATGAATAATATTTTTTCGAACGAAGGCAGTAAATCTTGCACTTCATTATACAACGCTTGAATATGACTTTCTTTAACCCTGTATTGTCCGGTTAATTGTCGAACCATCAGTTGCGAATCTGAACGGATTTCAACCATTGTGATGTTTTTTTCAATGGCCAACTTCAAACCCTCTATCAAAGCCATGTATTCAGCCGTGTTGTTGGTGGTTGACCCGATTGACTTTGATACAAAAGACAATTCTTCACCTTGATCGTTTTGCAACGAAACCCCAATCGAGGCATCGCCAGGATTGCCCCTTGATGCGCCGTCAACGTACATGATGTGCTTAACGTCTGTCATCACTTAACCCTATGAATTAAAGTAGATCATCCTTTGACAATGTGGACATTGAAACGCGCTGGTCTCTCTTTGCATCTCAATGATCCTTTGAGGTGGTATATTCATGAAACAACCTGTGCAAACACCATCCTGCACACACACCAAAGCATCTTTAAACCGCCTACGGATTGTTTGGTAACGATTGAGAAGGATTGAATCAATGGATCTTGTCATTTGCTCCCTAAGCGTTTTCTTATCTTGCAATTGAGTTTTAAAACTGATCCCCTCATTTTGAGCGATTTGCTTTTTTTCATCAAGCTCTTTTTCAATTGCTTTGAGCGCTTCGGTTTGTTCTTGAATTTGAAGATTTAGCGCTTGAACTTCTTGATCCTTTTTTTGAATCTCTTCTTCCAGTTTAGCGTTAGATTTGATGGTCCCATCAACTTCCCTTTTGAGCGCATGGTATTCAAAGCTGTTTTTGATTTCATTTAAACGATGCTGACTTTTTTTCAATCGTTTATCTTCAAGCAGTAAATTTTCTTTATCCTGACTCATCGCCAAACTCAAATGCTGAAATTTATCTTGATTACTTTTTAACTTCGCACTCAAATCGTCATGTTTTTTTTGAACTTGTTCCAGTTGTTTTGGAAATTTTTCATATTCACTTGAAATTAAATCCAGTTCAACGTCCAACTTCTGTAATTCTAACAATATCTGCACCACAATACTCCTTTTTAACTTCTCCACCAATACTTGGTGGGCCCTCCCGGACTTGAACCGGGGACC
>JAYRVV010000032.1:0-1742 GCA_041918415.1 Bdellovibrionota bacterium
GTCATGGGCGACAATCGAGACAATTCTCAAGACAGCCGGTTTTGGGGATTTTTACCCGTGCAAAACATCAGAGGAAAAGCCATGTTTGTGTGGTTGTCATTGAACTCAGTTGATCCGATTTTTCACATCGAAGGCTGTGGTAAAATTCTAGATTACATTTGCACCATTCCATCATTAAGGATTGAAAGATTCGCCATGCGAATCCATTAATTTTTTAAGACTTAACACCTTCCATGATTTACTGTATCATCAGCTAAGTATGTCGAAGATGTATAAACAACACCCATTTGAAAATATCAAGCCACTCGGGCAATTCAAAGAAGGCGAAAACCGACGCATCAAGGGCGATCGCTTGGATGTATCCATTCCCATTTATGTCGCCATTGACCCACAAACGCCCATGCAGGGTTACTTTCAATCCGTTAACATGAGTTGGTCGGGCTTGTTGATGGAGACAGACATTATTTTCAACGAAGGCGATGAAATGATCGTTGAATTCAATCTGCCCCAAACCCAATTCAATGTCAGAAGCAGGGCAAGAATCATACGAAAGATGAAGCACCCACACCCAGAACTGACTTACATTGGTGTGCTGTTTTCTCAAATGGATCCAAACATCAGGCGAATGCTCTCCGGCTATGTGTTGGAACACATGCCTGTATAACGTTGCCTTGATTCCCCAATTGCAAAAAGTGCTTTTAAAATGGTACGCCTTCAATGCAAGGGTTTTACCTTGGCGTAAAAACAAGGACCCTTATCGCATTTGGGTTTCGGAGATGATGCTTGTGCAAACTCAGGTTAATACGGCCATCGATTATTTCAATCGATTCATCAAAAAATTTCCGACCCTAAAAGCACTTGCTCAATCTGATTTGGACCTGGTTTTAAAACATTGGCAAGGTTTGGGATACTATAGACGAGCAAGACATATGCACGAGACCTCAAGACACCTGGTTAAATTTCATGCGGCAAAATTTCCGCAGACGCCACAGGAACTGATCAAACTCAAGGGCATAGGACCTTACATGGCCAACGCACTGGCATCCATTGCGTTTGATTACCCTGCCGTCGTTTTGGATGGCAACGTAAAGCGCATTTTATCGCGCATCAACATGAGCAATGATCATCTTGCAAAGTTTGCCAATCAACTGGAATGCAAAGAAAATCCGGGGGATTTTAACCAAGCGCTGATGGACCTTGGAGCAACCATATGCAAACCCAAAAACCCCAATTGCAAGCTCTGTCCGATACAATTGTTTTGCAAAGCTTATCAAATGAATGCTGTTTTGAATTATCCCAAGGCCAAACCCAAAACAAAATCCAAAACCATTTATCAGTACATTTTTGTCCTACAAAAGCACGATCAATACGCGTTTCAAAAACGATCGGCGCTTGGACGATGGCCAAACCTATGGGAAATGATCAACTTTGAAAGCCCAAGAAAACTCAAAACCGATGAAATTCAAAACAAATTGGAAACAAAAATCATCAACGAAAAAATCAAGCCCGTTGCACTAGGCCACTTTAAACATCAACTGACGCATCAAACGATCCACGCCATTGTCATGCATGCGAAATCTCAATCGAACGCCAAGCTAAAAATCGGTCAATGGCAAAGCAAAAACTGGTTGAGCATTAAACCTTTCTCTAAACTTCAGACCAAGGCCGCTGCTTTATTTTTCCAACACACAATTTGATTTAAATTCTTTGACCACAGATTTATTTTCATCGCTGATTTTAGA
>JAYRVV010000033.1:0-2158 GCA_041918415.1 Bdellovibrionota bacterium
GAATTACCCCAATTACC
Source organism: Bdellovibrionota bacterium (assembly GCA_041918415.1). Taxonomy (GTDB): domain Bacteria; phylum Bdellovibrionota_G; class JALEGL01; order JALEGL01; family JALEGL01; genus JAYRVV01. The sequence continues at coordinate 18 of JAYRVV010000033.1, forward strand.
CCGAATTAACACTCAGGTGTTAAATCTTTTGCCGTTTGAATGATTTCGTTCATGATTGATTTAATCGATTCACCCGTTTCATCAATGATGCCCACATACTGTCCAATCTCACCATACTCATCAAAATAGAACCGCTCTGTACTTTCATCAAGAGATACAACAGTTATATAGTGGCCGGAATAATCTGCAATGATGTGTTTGCTGTTGAGGTGTTGGTATTGAACCTTTTTTAATCCTTCTTTGAGTTTATTGATGTCGTCATTTGAAAGTGTCAGGAAGAATGTGCAATGCTCACTTTCATCAGAATTGGGCGCTGTTCCCAAAACGAATTGGCTTTGAAGATCAAACGTTGCATGTACCCCAGAGATAAATAAAGGTGAGGCTTCAATGTCGTAGTGCAATTTTTTAGCACTGTTGACGTCGATCGTATTGTTATCGCTTGAGCATGCTGACAGGATAAAAGTTAAACCAAGAACCATTTTTTCAAATTTGTTTTTCATGATTCAATTCTATGAAAAACGAATGTACTCATAAACCCTGAATTTGATTTATCGCAACATTTTGTTAACAATGGTTAACGAATTAACGTCATAGGATTTTTGTTTTAAAACGAAATTGTTAACAGTTTTAGCAACTTAGATATGGTTACATGACATATGTTTTGCCTCTTGGATGTTGATGTTGAATTAAACGATCTTTACAATAATGCGAGTAATTTGACTAGTAACAAAAATTACTCGCGAGTAATTTGACATACACGTCAAACCTATCGTACTGTCCTGTTCAACATGCAACGGTACCTTGAAACATTTATCAAAAAAGATCTTTTAAAAAAAATGGTCTTGTTGGGTGGGCCAAGGCAAGTGGGAAAAACCACTTTATCCATGCATCTTTTGAAGGAAAAAAGAGGATATTACAATTGGGATGTTGCTGACCATCGTCGATCCATTTTAGAACAAACATTTGAAAAAACTCCTTTGTTGGTTTTGGATGAAATCCATAAACACCGATCATGGAGAGCTTACTTAAAAGGACTATATGACAACCCATCGAGATCTTTTAACATCATGGTTACAGGCAGCGCTCGGTTGGATTTTTATCGATTTGGAGGCGATTCGTTACAGGGTCGATACTTTTATTATCGATTGCATCCCTTGTCCGTCGCTGAGCTCAAAATACAAAACCAAAATGATTTTTTAGATTTGTTGCAATTGGGTGGATTTCCTGAGCAATTTCTTGAACAATCCCACATACAATCCAAACGTTGGTCAAATGCATATCGCGAGCGCTTTTTGCGAGATGATCTAAAATCGTTGGAAAACATTCAAGATCTTGGAAATTTAGAATTATTAATCTTAAGGCTTCCTAATTTGGTTGGCAGTCCGCTATCACTCAATGCATTGAGAGAAGATCTTCAGGTCAGTCATCACAGCGTAAGACGTTGGTTAGATATCATTGAGCGCTTATACGGTATTTTTCGACTTTCACCTTTTGGTGCCAGTAAAATTCGAGCTGTTAAAAAGGAGCAAAAGCACTATCATTTTGATTGGACGCTTATCCAAGAGCGTGGCTTAAGATTTGAAAATATGGTTGCGTGTCATCTTCTAAAATGGATACATTTTCAATACGATGTATATGGCCGAGAACTTGAGCTCAGATATTTTCGTGACATTGACAAAAGAGAAGTCGATTTTGTTTTAATGGAAAACGCCAAGCCCATATCCTTCGTTGAATGTAAATGGGATGAAGTGGGTGTTTCACCGGGACTAGAGTACATAAAAAAAAGGTTTCCAAAAGTTCCATGCATTCAAATCAGCGCCTTGGGACGAAACGAAAAAATCTCATCCCAAGGGATAGAGTTTAAGCCTGCGCTTACATATTTAAGCACACTGATTTGAATTCAAAATTCTAAGGACACAGGTCCGGACCAGAATTGTTTTTTTAGATTTACACATCTAAGAAGCGTCATGTGTTTATTGACAATTGATCAATTGCTCTCAATTTAGTTGAAAACTTAAAAACGTTGCGCCTTCAAACGTGGCGATGCCATCGTTGGTTGATGAAGAAAAAAGTTTTGCATGCTGTGCGCTGCCCAGTTCTAAGCCCCAAATAAACTTTGGTGAGATGTACCACCTTAGGCC
>JAYRVV010000034.1:0-1656 GCA_041918415.1 Bdellovibrionota bacterium
AGGTCTTTGCTGTATTGGATGGTTTTTTCTTTTTCACTTTGATAAAGCTCATTTAATCTTTTAAGCAATGACAAAAATCCTGGTCCCCTGGCATTGTCATATGGAGGAAAATAGGTCCCCGCATAAAAGGGTTTTCCATCGGGTAAAAGCCAAACGGTCATGGGCCAACCACCTTGTCCTGTCATGGTTTGCACACTGGACATGTAAATTGAATCCACATCAGGCCTTTCTTCACGATCCACCTTGACACAAATGTAATGCTCATTCATGTAATTTGCGATTTCTTCATTTTCAAATGATTCTTTCTCCATCACATGGCACCAATGACAAGTCGAATAGCCAATGCTTAAAAGTATGGGTTTGTTTTTTTCTTTTGCCGTTTCAAACACCTTTGTACTGTACGCACACCAATGAACCGGATTGTGCGCATGGGCCAATAAATAGGGACTTTTTTCATGTATCAGTTCATTGCTCATGGTTTCTCGCCTTTGACTGGGCTTATATCACGAATTGGCTTGAATGCCATCTGGAGTGCAAATATAGCCGCCCCTGAAGAAATCAGAGATAGGCTTCTATCTAGAGGGAGATTAGAAAAGAGTGGTAAATAATTTGCAAGGTTTTGACTATTTCCTTGTTTAACCTTGCAAATTCAAGAGGGCCTCAAAAAGTGCCAGATGCGAGGCTTTGAAACCAAATCGCCCGGAGGTGGACTTCTAGTCCATTGAGGACGATTTGGTTGAAGATAACGAAGCAGATGGTACTTTTTCAGGCTCGACGAATATAGCTGTAGACCATCACCCCTGTCATGGCCAAGCAGATCCACTGTGCAGGAGTTAAGCTTGCATACCTTGCATCCGCGCCTTCTAAATCACTGATTCTTAGAAAATCCAAAAAAAACCTCACAACAAAATAAGTGAGTCCAATGTGGGCAAATGTCATTTTATTCTTTTTATTCACAAGCACTTGGGCAATGAATAACAAAACCATCCAAACCAGCATCTCATAAAATCCCAAGTCGTGTCGTGAACCATTTGGGTGGGCAAGCGCCAAGGCAAAATTGCTTAATTTACCTAAATGGTCATGAACAAAAAAACATCCCATTCGCCCAAAAGTCCAACCCAAACAGACTGACGGCAGCAAGGCATTAACGTAACTATTTATGGGAAGTTTTTTTAGTTTTAGATAAATCAATACGGACACAGAACCAAACACAATTGCGCCCATTGAAGACAAGCCATTTAAAAATTCAAAAATCTTGAATGGATTTGATTTAAAATCGTCAGGTCTATAAAACATTAAATCCACAGCATGCGCCCCAAATATTCCGCACACAAGTGCAATTTGTGCAATTCGATGAATGACATGTAAGTGAAGTGCGTTTTTCCTTGCATTGAAGTAGGCCAACCGAAGAGCTAAGATAAAACCCACAGTAAGCGTGATTGAAAAGACACTAACATCCAAGGAAAACACCTTAAAAGTAGGAAAAACAAAATATGGAATCATGTGTGGTTACGGTTTTTCGTCTAAATTTGAAAGCAAATCATCCACATTGTCCAAATCGTTGTCTGTTCGATCTTCACGCAAGAATTTGTCCTCATCATCACCCAATTGGATGTCCTGTTCATCCAATTCAATTTTCTTATGATCCACATGAAC
>JAYRVV010000035.1:0-2285 GCA_041918415.1 Bdellovibrionota bacterium
AATTCAATGTAATTGACCCAAAACAATAAAAAAAAAAAAAAAAAAAATTCTGACAACAAGGCATCAATCTTCAATTTTGAAAACGCGACTGCATTGTTTTAAAAGCCATAGAAAGCAAAACGTCCATTCGCATGGATGAAGTAGCAGGACACACAAAAGATAATGTTGAGCTCAATTTAATTGTTTCTGCAGTACCCATTAAAAATGATCAAGGTGAAGTGGTATCTGTTTTTGAAATCCACAGAAACGTCAGCGATGAAGCAAAAATACATGGCAAGTACACTGTTCTTTTGGATAAAGAAAAACGAGCCAAAGAAGAAGCAGAAAAACTTGTTGAAATTCGAACCAAAGAGTTGCGTCTGGCCAATGAAGAACTTAAAAGAACCGAAGCGCAGCTGGTGCATTCTGAAAAAATGTCATCGCTGGGACAGATGGTGGCCGGACTTGCGCATGAGTTGAACAATCCCATCAATTTCATCTCGGGCAACATTGATGTGATGGAAGAATACGTCAGTGATCTAAAAAAAGGCTTTGATGAACTACAAAGTTTAAAAACAATTACACCAAAAGAATTAAAAGGCATTGATGATCAATATGAGTTCAGTTTTAAATTAGAAGATTTAAAATCCATCGCTCAAAGTGTGAGAAATGGGTGCACTCGAGCTGCTGATGTCATTACTGGCCTTCGAACGTTCTCTCGCCTTGATGAAGCTGAACTTAAAGAAACCAACATTCATCAAGACATCGACATGACATTAACTTTGCTTAAAAGCCAATTCAAAGATCGAATCACCATACACAAGCAATATGATGATTTTAAAAGTTTTAAGTGTTTTTCAAGTCAACTCAATCAGGTCTACATGAATTTGTTGCAAAACGCGATTCATGCCATCAAAGGTGAGGGTGACATATGGATCAGCACAAAATTAATTAAAGACAAGGAACTGATCATCAGCATCAAAGACAGTGGTCAGGGTATTGAGGAAGACAAAGTTTCAAAAATTTTTGATCCATTTTTCACAACCAAGCCTGTGGGAGAAGGCACGGGTTTGGGTTTGTCAGTGAGTTATGGTATTGTTCAAAAGCATGGTGGCCGAATAGAAGTTCAGTCAAAGGTGGGTGAAGGCGCCCTGTTTCGTATTGTTTTACCCATCGTAAAGGAAAAAAATACATGAAAGAAAGAAGGAAACACCCTCGCATCAAGCTGGCACCCAAGTTTAAAGTTAAAGCAAGGGTTAAAGAGCTTGCTTCAAGCAAGGTGCATTATTTTGAAGTGGATAATTTAAGCCTAGGCGGCATGAAGTTGTTAAGTCAGGTTACTTTGAATTTAGAGCTTGGTGTTGGTCATCAGCTTGAAGTGATGTTGTTTTACAAGCATCATTCAGTCAAAGTGATCGTTGAAGTTGTTGAGAAAGAAAACATGAAAGATGCCAAAGATTTGTTAAGGGCAAAAATCGTGGGCATCGATCAAAAAGCTCATGAGACATTGGCTGGGTTTTTAAAAAAGATGGATGAGTCGGCAGGAGCCCTGAGTGTCTAAAAAAATTAAGCCTGATCCTGTAATCAAAAAAATTCATAAATGGATGCAAAGACCAAGGCAGCTTCACGTTTTTAACGTGCCAAAGTCTTTTCCTAAGTTGTCAAATAATATTTTAAATTGGGCCATTCATGCTGCAAAAACTGATCCATACATGGTGGCTACCGCCATGGAAACGGCCCTTAAAAAAAAGGGGCAGGCAAACGTGATGTTTTATACATCAAGGGGCAGAGCAACAAAAAAGATGCGTTTTAAATTGATTGAGGGTGTTTTAAATAAAAAACCAATTCAGATCCAAATGAATGCAATTGATTATAGATTCCCTGAGTTACGAAAATATGTTTTAAGTTCCTATGCAAAAAAAGCGATAGAATTACATCCCTTTGGTATTTCAACAAAAAGTGCTTTATGGGTGACAGGTCCAGGACACACCTACAATAGTCACCTAGACACCAATGATCATATTTTATTTCAATTAAGGGGTAGAAAAAAAATAGTTTTCTGGGGGCCATCTAAAAATTTTGATAAGAAGCCCATTTACAATTTTGATTTTAGAAATGATTCAAAGCGTTTTTCTGGAAAAAAAAAGGTATTTGAACTTAAAGCCGGTGAGGGTGTTTATTTCTCAAGAGGCACCATGCATCAAGTAAGTGTCCCAGGAGATGAAATTTCTGTGACGTTTACAACGGCCATTAATTCTCTGTATCCCATCATGGAAATTGCGGATCAAATCAATGAATCGTTTAGC
>JAYRVV010000036.1:0-1680 GCA_041918415.1 Bdellovibrionota bacterium
CCATTTGACACTGGTACTATCCACAAGCCCTCTCATGAAAGAAGAACGAACCGTCAGACGTGATGTCCAGGATCTACTTTATGGCTCCAACAAATTAAGCGCCTCTTTTGTTGTGCTTGCAGGTCAGGACATAGGACGTAAATTTCCCATACAGAAAGCCCAACTGACCATCGGAAGGGATGATAAATGTGACATTTACATCGATGATGAAGATGTGTCTCGATACCATGCAAAGGTACATTACGATGGTTTAAGCGTTAAAGTTGAAGATTTGGGATCAACCAATGGAACGTTAATCAATGGAGAACGCATCTCGCAGTCAGTGCTGCTTGACGGAGACAGACTGCAAATTGGCAACAAAACCGTGCTTAAATTTAACCTTTTTAATGAATTGGAAGATCATTTCAGTGAAAAGCTTTACATGGCCGCCAATAAGGATTCACTCACAGGCTGCTACAATAAAAAATATTTTTCAGATCGCTTAAACATGGAATTCAGTCACAGCCGACGGCACGACTCAAGTTTGTCATTGATCATGATGGACGTGGACTTCTTTAAGCAATTCAATGATAAATATGGTCACATCTCAGGTGACATTTTGCTTAAAGAATTGGCCATGCAGATTTCAAGCATCAAAAGACAAGAAGATTTATTTGCCAGATTTGGTGGGGAAGAATTTGTCATGTTGCTTAGAGAATGTGACAACAATCAGGCGCTTCAGATTGCAGAAAAAATACGAAGTCACATTCAGGACTTAAGTTTCAAAATTGGAGAATCTTCTTTAAAAATTACGATCAGCCTTGGTGTTGAAACCTTCACCGGCAAAAATTTTACAAATGAGGATGAGTTTTTAAGAAGCACGGACGAGCACCTTTACAACGCCAAACACAGTGGACGAAACATCGTCATGCCCAGTTAAGGATAAAGTGGGGACAATCCCCATAGAATTCGGGGGACACACGACTGGACCCGAATTGTCAACCTTTCTCCCACCGTTTCCTCATAAAATCAGGGACAGACCCCCAAAATTTGAGGCACAAATTACGCAGTTTCATTCAAACTAAATATATATCTTATTGATATTATTATATTTTACAGTGGCATGCTTCATGCACTTTGATCCATCAGGAGATAAACATGAGATGCAAAAACACAGAATGCCCGATTTACAATGCATGCGATCAGGAGCTTGAACAAACGTTTTATTGCAAAAAAGTTGAACTACTCATGCAACTATCAAGGATTTCCAAACCCAAAGCCAATTTAAAGATCGTTCTAAAATCGAACTCAAAAACACTACACTAGCGTTCGATTATCAAACGCCCATCAAGCTTACGTTTAATGTAAGCCATTAATAATATTACAATTTCACCGTGGCACAGATCATGCAATGTGCTTAAGACATGATCTTGCAATGTTTGATTGAATTGTCATTTGTTTTAAGCGCGATTTTCTCCATTTTTTACTTTTCCCTTCAAAGCAACCTTTACAACCACAACAAAATTGGGCTGTACCACGCAAACCGCAATCATCACATCAGAGCATCAGCCCAAGAAGGCTTTGACAACTACATCAAAGGCCTGAAACTAAAACCAAAACAGTTTTTAACTTCTGATCGCATCATCCTAAACCATGACAAAGACAGCATCCAACTCAAATCCACGTTTACTCAAAAACCCA
>JAYRVV010000037.1:0-6540 GCA_041918415.1 Bdellovibrionota bacterium
TGTATGTATCACAGAGGGTATTCCCGTTTTGGACATGGCCAAGGTTAAAGCTGCTTTGACCAAAAGCAAATCAAGATTGATTGGACCAAACTGTCCCGGAATCATCACACCTGGTGGTGCCAAAATAGGCATCATGCCAGGCTACATTCACAATCCAGGTCATGTGGGCATCATTTCAAGAAGTGGTACATTGACCTATGAGGCTGTTTTTCAAGTCTCTAATTTAGGTATGGGGCAAAGCACCTGTGTGGGAATCGGCGGAGACCCAATCATTGGAACACAGTTCACGGATTTGATTGAATTGTATGAAAACGATCCCGACACGCATGCCTTGGTCATGATTGGCGAAATCGGTGGAACGGCAGAGGAGGAAGCGGCTTTGGTGATTCGAAAAAAATTCACCAAACCTGTGGTTGGATTTGTGGCAGGAACAAGCGCACCAGCTGGACGACGTATGGGTCACGCTGGGGCAATTATCTCAGGTGGAAAAGGAACCGCCACAGAAAAGAAAAAGGCCATGATGGAAGCAGGCATTCATGTCGTTGATCATCCTGCCCACATCGGTGCCAAAGTGAAAGAAATTTTAAAGTAAGATATTAAGATAAAGGAGATCATATGGAATACACTTTTGCAATGATAAAACCCGATGCGGTTAGAAAAAACAGTGTTGGAAAAATAATTTCAAAATATGAGGAAAATGGCTTTGAAATCGTTTGCATCAAAAAATGCAAAATGACTTTGAAACAAGCACAAGCATTTTATGAAGTACATCAAGCAAGGCCTTTCTTTGCAAGTTTGACCGAATTCATGTCGAGTGGGCCAGTGGTCGCAATGATTTTAAAAGGTGAGAATGTGATTTTAAGAAATCGTGAATTGATGGGCGCAACCAACCCAGAAAACGCAAAACCTGGCACCATACGAAAAGAGTTTGCAAGTAACATCGAGCACAATGCCATTCATGGTTCAGACTCACCCGAAACGGCAAAGGACGAGATCACGTTTTTCTTTTCAAAAACCGAACGATTGATGAATGAACAAGGATAAAAAGCATTTATTCAATTTAACCAAACAGGAATTATCCGACATTTTTAAAGACGCTGGATTTGAGTCATTTCGGTTGACCCAAGTCATGGACTGGGTTTATCAAAAAAATGAGACCGATGTTTCTAAAATGATCAACTTGCCTGCTTCTCTGAAACATTGGTTAAGCGTAAACGTCGATTTTGTTTTACCCAAAGTTGTGTCTCACGAGGCCAAGGATGGCACGATCAAATTCCAATATTTACTGAATGAGAATCAAACCATTGAGTCGGTGTGGATTCCAGAGGAAAATAGGAACACATTGTGCGTCTCTTCTCAGGTGGGTTGTGCATTAAAATGTGCTTTTTGTGTAACGGGTACGTTGGGTTTGAAAAGAAATTTAACGGTCGATGAAATCGTTTGGCAAGTTTATCATGTAAAAAATGTTTTAAAAAAACCAATCAGTAATTTGGTTTTTATGGGTATGGGTGAGCCCCTTCAAAACGAAGCCCATTTGATCAAGGCCATAGATATTTTAACCGATGATCAGATGTTTGGCTTTGGGCGTAGAAAAATCACGGTCTCAACGGCCGGTTGGATTCCTAAAATCAAATCTTTCTTTGAAAGCACAAAAGTTAAAATGGCTTTAAGCTTGACGGGTTTCGATGATGAGAAACGAAATGCATGGATGCCTGTGAATCGAAAATACAATTTGAATGAACTATTTTCAGTGCTTAAAAATTTGCAAACTCCAAAAGGACAAAAAATAACCTTTGAGGTTGTATTGATCAAAGAACAAACGGATTCGAATGAAGACGCACAAAAATTAATCGACTTGATCAATCCGATCAAAGATAAAGCAAAGGTTAATTTAATTCCTTACAATGAAAATCCATGGTTCCCGAATTTAAAAAGACCGAGTGAAACCACGATCTTGAGCTTTCAAAACGCATTAAAAGCACGAGGCATTTTGACATTCATTCGAAAAAACAGGGGTAACGATGTGTACAGTGCTTGTGGTCAATTGTCTGGACAAACTACGGGTCTGAAGAATAATTGACCATATTCTTCGTTCTCTCACTTACCATCCTCGCGTACAAACCAAGTACGCTGTGGTGACGCGTGTGCTGCGGCCTCGAATCTGGTTCAATTCTTCAAAAGCCAAAAAAACTGTATTTTTCTTTGATTCCCTTACTTAGATCGTAGCGCATCACAGTTTTCAAATTACTTTAAAAATCTGTGTGCATGGGTTAAAACGGACTACATTTTATCTCAATCAAGGAGTGATCATGGAATTTGTTTTGGGTGTGGTTGGCGGAAGCGGTATTTACGAATTGGAAGGCTTGAGCGATCTTAAAGAGGTCAAAGTTTCAACCCCATTTGGAGAACCTTCTGATGCTTATTTGTGCGGTCAGTTTTCAAATGGAACCAAAATTGTTTTTTTGCCTCGTCACGCCAGGGGTCACAAACTTTTACCTTCAGAAATCAATTACAGGGCCAATGTTTATGGTTTTAAAAAACTGGGTGTCAATTGGCTTTTAAGCGTGAGCGCCGTTGGAAGCCTAAAGGAAGAAATCGAACCAGGGCATCTGGTTGCGCCTGACCAGTTCTTTGATCGAACGTTTTTGAGAAAAAACACGTTTTTGGGAGATGGTGTGGTTGGGCACGTGCCTTTTGGAGACCCAACTTGTTCGGTTCTTCGATCAAATCTGATTCGAAGTGCAAAAGAGGTGGGAGAAAAAATTCACGATGGTGGTACTTATGTTTGCATGGAAGGCCCCTTGTTTTCTTCAAGAGCAGAGTCTAATTTTTATCGCAGTTTAAATGCTTCGGTGATTGGTATGACCAATTTGCCTGAAGCGAAATTGGCCAGAGAGGCCGGTATGTCTTATGCCTCACTTTCATTGGCCACCGATTACGATTGTTGGCACGAAACGCAAGAAGATGTGAGTGCGCATGCGGTGCTGGAAGTGATGAGTAAAAATGTGATCAAGGCCAAAAAAGTTCTTAAACAGCTTGCACTTTCAATGGAGGCACAAGAAAGCCCGTACAGAGCTTTGTTGAAAACTTGCATCGTGACGCAAAAAGACTTGATCCCTGCAAAGACCTTTGAAAGTCTTGAATTGTTGATGAAATGATTCATTTTTTCTAAGAAAATCGTTGACGCAAAATATCCTGGTTGTAAGCTGATGACGGATGTTTAAACGTAGCAACTTAAGCAATTTTATATCTGATCAACAAAAAAAGGATGTTGTCAGTGTGTTTGCATCGGTTAATGAGGCAAAAATATCCATTGCAGACAAAGAAGCCAAGGATGCCAAAGCTTACATTTGCACCATGAACAATGGACAAAATCAGTTTGATATTTTTGTTTTTTTTGAATTGATTAAAACCAATGAGATTTTGCGCTACATTTCAAAGGATTCACCCATTTTTTTGCAAGAACTTACGGAAAAAGAAAGTGCGTCTTTGGATTTTGTCGAACGATTGGGCTTTATGATGAACAACCTTGAAATTTCACGTCTCAACGATACTGAAAGGGATGTTTTTTTAAGCCGCTTGTGTTTTTTTGAAAAAACCAATCAACAAACAAAAGCAAGCAGCACATCGGTGTATGCTCAAAGCAACGAGCCGGATGGTGATGTAAAAGCTCAGTTGAAGTCAAACCCTAAGATAAAAGGGCAGCATTTTGATGAAAATGAACGAAGGGACTTGTATGAGTTTTTATCGAGTTTTTAGACGAATTGGAAATCACTGTGTTTTATTAATGTTGCCAGCTTGTTTGCTGTGTTACTGTGGCCCGGGTCCAAAACGCATTGAGCAGGCAGAGTTAAAGTTCAATGTGGCGAAGAAGCTTTACCAAAATGGAGAAGAAACGCAGGCCATGGCCAATTTGATTGAGGCTGCAAAGTTGGATCCACAAAACTCTGAATTGAACAATTATTTAGGTTTGGTTTATTACCAAAAGGGTCAAAGCAAAGAAGCTTTGAAACATTTGAGAAAAGCAGTGGATTTGAATCCAAAATATTCTGAAGCTCAAAACAATTTATGTGCCCTTTACAGCGAAGAAAACCAAAACGCAAAAGCTTTGGTTCATTGTGAGAAAGCCGTCTCAAACTTGCTTTACGCCACACCTGAAAGGGCTTATCACAACATGGGTTTGATTTATGAAAAACAAGGAGAGATCAAGAAAGCAAAGGAGCGATTTCAAAAGGCGACCAAAGTGAACGCAAAATTTGTGTTGAGTTTGAATTCCTTGGGTAAAATTTCAACCATGGAAAATAATTTAGAAGATGCACAAAAATACTTTTCACAAGCGGCACAAGTGTGTTTAAATTCACCTGTAGGAATATGGTCAATGGAGTGTTCGTTATCACATTATGAATTGGCCATGGCCTACATCGGGTTAAAGGAAAGGCAAAAGGCGATCGTGTCGTTTGAACATTGTTTACAAACAAAGGACAACAGCCAGAAGATTAAACAGAAATGCAAAGACAATCTCAAACTTTATCAATAGAAAATCATTACGTTTTGGTGGGGCAACAACCTACAGTGCCTGTGACACCTAAGAGGATTGTGTTCGGTGATTACCTTCGCCGCGAGCGACTTTTAAGAGAAATATCAGTCGATGAATTGATTGAGGTCACCAGGGTAAGGGGGAGTCATTTTGAAGCTCTTGAGAACAATAATTTTGAAGCGCTTCCGCCTAAAACCTTTGTGATTGGGTTTTTAAGAAGTATGTCAAAACACATGGGTCTAAATGAAGATGATGTCATCAATCGTTTTTTGGTCGATTTGGAAGCCTTTGAGTCGAATAAGAAATTAAGCGTTGATCAATCACAAGATCAAAGCAAGACAAAAGAACATCGCGTTAGGTTCAAAATGCTCTGCGGTGTAATGGGCCTTGTTGCCTTACTTTTTTTAATTTTGTTACCTTATTTGTTGAGAGTTTTCTTTTAAATTGTAACAATACAGGTCATTAAAACAGGAGTGTAAAATGAAGCGCACGGCTATCTTATTGTTATTGGTGTTTTCCTTGGGTATGGCACAAACTTTGCCTCAAAGTGTGCAAAGTGCCAAGACTTTATTGGCTCAAAGAAATTGGTCCAAAGCCACACAACTGATCAGACAGTCTTTGATACAAAACCCAAAGGAAGGTCAATTGTATGAGCTGTTGGGTCAAAGTTTTGAGGGACAAAATCAGCTCAATCAAGCCAAAACAGCTTACGAAAAAGCCATCGATCTTAAATTTATCCATGCAAGGCTCTATGATCGGATTGCAAACATACACATGTTGCAAAACAACGTATCCAAAGCTAAAGCCAATTATCTCAAAGCGCTTGGTGTCGATCCGGACTATGCTTCATCGAAGGTGAGCCTGGCCTATATACACCACAAAGAAAATGAACATGAAAAAGCCTTGTCTTTGCTTGAAGGTTTGCAAGCCAAACCTTCAATGCAGCAACAAGTTTATTTGGTGCGAGGTTTAAGTGCGTTTGCGCTCAATCGAGAGGATGAGGCACAAAGCAATTTGAAAAATGCCGTTAACATCAGAGGCGATGCCAAGGCCTATCAGGCCTTGGGGCACATTGATCTGAAAAATAAAAATTATGAAAGCGCATTTAAAATGTATTCGCTCAGCCAAAAATCATCACCTTCTTTTGAGGCCAATTTGGGGCTCGGTCAAGCCAGTGTTGGGCTTAAGCAATACCAAGAAGCGCTTAATTATTTTAAAAGGGCCAATCAGTTTAGGGTGAAGACGGATCAAGCGTATCTGGAGCAAGCAAAAATTCATTACAACAACAAGGACCATCAGTTATCCAAAGAGTCCTTACAGCAGGCCATCAAGTTAAACTCAAAAAATTCTCAATCCCAATTTTTAATGGGCCGTGTGTTGTACGCGCAAAACCAATTGCCAATGGCCAAGGTTTTTACTCAAAACGGCTTGAAATTAGACCCTCGAAACGAATCGGAATTGTTTTTTGTTTCAAAGCTGTATTATGAGTTAAATCAAACAGGGGAGTCCATAGGGACCATTTCCAATATTCAAAAAAACAATCCCAATCACACAGTTTCAAATGAGTTGCTGGGTTTAAATTGGTTAAAAGAAAACAATTGGAAAAAATCTCAAGAGGCGTTTGAAAAGTTTCATTTGGTTCATCAACCGACATTTGAAAGCCTCAAGGGCCTTCAAAAAGTACATGATGAGCAAAAGCAGTGGACAAATGCCATCGATAGCGCGAATCAGGCATTGAAAATTCGCCCCCAGGATGAAGGTGTTTTATTTTTAAAATCAAAAAGCCATAGAGAATTGGGGCAAGTCAACGAAGCTGTTGTAACTTTAAATCAATTGGTCAAGGTTCATCCAAAAAATGTTTTTGCTAAGATGTTGCTTGGCGAATCTTTGGTTTTACAAAACAAGTTAACGGATGGCTTAAGTGCATTTGATGCAGTTTTGCTCATCGAACCAAAACATCAACAGGCCAGGTTGGGTAAAGCACGTGCTTTAAGAGATCTAAA
>JAYRVV010000038.1:0-2195 GCA_041918415.1 Bdellovibrionota bacterium
GTCACCTTCCCGATGACCTTGCAAGGCACTTCCCATTTTTTTGCGATCGCCATGATCGCGTCCAGATTATCTGGACTGGCCACCAAAAGCATACGCTCTTGAGATTCAGACAAAAAGATCTCAAAGGCTCCCAGCGTTTCATCACGAACTGGCACTTCATCCAGATTGATTTGCATGCCCGATGCACCTTTTTCAGACATTTCAAATGTCGAGCAGGTTATGCCAGCTGCACCCATGTCTTGAATACCCACAACCAACTTTTTTTCCATTAATTCCAATGAAACTTCCATCACCAGTTTTTCCATGAAAGGATCACCCACCTGAACCGTGGGTCTTGAAGCTTCTTTCTCTGTGCTAAAATCTTCAGAAGCCATGGAGGCGCCAAACACACCATCCCTTCCGGTTGGCGGACCCAAATAAACCACGAGGTTACCCTCACCTTGAGCCTTGGCTTTATGGATGTCACTGATTTTAACAACCCCCACCGCCATGGCATTGACCAAAATGTTTCCATTGTAACAATTTGAAAAACGAACCTCTCCACCCAAATTGGCGATGCCCACACTGTTTCCATAATTGGATATTCCAGAGATCACACCATGAATCAAATAAGGCATGCGCTCGTTTTTTTCGTCACCAAAATGAAGGGAGTCCAAAATGGCCACAGGCCTTGCACCCATTGTAAAAATGTCTCTTAAAATTCCTCCCACACCGGTGGCCGCACCCTGAAAAGGTTCAATGTACGAGGGGTGGTTGTGACTTTCTATCTTAAAAGCCAATGCATATTGATCATCAATTTTTATCAATCCGGCATTTTCGCCAGGTCCTTGTAAGACCTGTGGCCCTCTGGTGGGTAATTCTTTTAAATATATTTTTGATGATTTGTATGAGCAGTGTTCAGACCACATCACAGAAAAAACACCAAGCTCGACAAAGTTTGGATCTCGTCCAATTAACTGACAAATGCGTGCGTATTCCGATTGGGTTAGGCCTTGTTTAATGGCCTCATTTAACAAATTCATAATGCGTATCTTCAATGACGGGGTTTGAAAGAAGCTTTTCACACATTTGTATAACCTGCGCTTTTGCTTCTTGTTCACTTTTGACATTTAAATCAAATTCGATGAGCTTTCCCACCCGAACATTGCTTGTGCTTTGAAAATGTAAACGGTGCAAAGCCTTTTCCAGCGCACTTCCCTGTGGGTCCAACGTTCCCCTTTTCAAAGTGACATAAACTTTAACTTTCATACGACTTCTCCTATTCGATCAAAAACTTTTTGATAAGCCTCAATGAGACCTCCCATGTCCTGACGGAATCGATCTTTATCCATCACTTCCAATGTTTTCTCATCCCACAAACGGCATCCGTCAGGTGAAATTTCATCGGCAAGAATAATTTGTCCATTTTTATCTTTTCCAAATTCAAGTTTAAAATCAACGAGCAAAAGCCCCGCCCTTTTAAAAAAGGCCTTCATTAAATCATTGATGTTTAAAGCCATGGATTTCATGGTGCTCAACTCTTTTTCATTGGCCAAATTCATCCAATGGATGTGATCTTGAGTGAGCATGGGATCTGCCAAGGCATCGTTTTTGTAATAAAACTCCACCAATGCTGGATCGATGATCTTTTTGGCCTCAATGCCATAGCGCTTGCACAAACTGCCTGCGCTGATGTTTCGGATGACCACCTCAATGGGAATGATGGTGACTTTTTTAACCAGCATGTCAGTTTCATTGATGGATCTAACAAAATGTGTAGGGATGGATTTACTCTCTAAATACCTGAAAATGATGGCGGAAATTTTTTGATTCAAAGCCCCCTTGCCATCAAATTCAGCCTTTTTCAGTGCATTGAACGCCGTGGCTGAGTTTTTAAAATGGACAACATAATGCTCTGAGTTATCAGACTCAAATATTTGTTTGGCTTTTCCCTCGTAGATAGGCTTCATAAACCCCGGCACTTTATAGCCAGTTTATGCCTTTCTATCAAGAAACAATTTTTATCTTTGAGTCATGAAAGTTGTACCGTCTCCATAGACCACTTGGTCCGATACTAATCCTTTAAAATCATATTGCAGATTCCTAAAGCCATCATTGGGATTAGGCCCAACTTTTAACATTTCATTTAAATGTTTAGCTTCGATCAAAAGATAAGGACTTAAAATCCATTCGACTTGGTTGGGGATTGATCGAAC
>JAYRVV010000039.1:0-4759 GCA_041918415.1 Bdellovibrionota bacterium
AACTTGGTACGCTCATGATTCAATACCACAGCCTGACGCCTCTATCATCGTGTGCAATTGGTGGGAAAAAGATCAAACTTCAAAAATGCTCACCGGTTCGTACGGTGTTTACCCATATAAACTTCGAGAATGGTGGGTGCCAGATACAAAGATTTTTTCAATAAAAAGTTTTTTAAAATATTATTTTTTTAGAGAAGTGTACAGTCCTGTTGGTTTTAGTGAAATCGCCGTTTTTATAAGGCAAGACTTGAATGAAGTTTTACATGTCAACAAAGTGTTTTAATGCAAAATCTTGCCTTGTACATACACATTCCATTTTGTAATCACATTTGTCCATACTGTGACTTTGCAACTGTTTTAAATCATCAAGATAAAAACCACGAGCGATACATAATAAAAATTATTGAAGAGCTAACAAGTCATAAAACTTATGGATTTGATCAATCCATGAAGGTTAACAGCATTTACTTTGGCGGAGGTACACCCAGTGTTTTGGATGCCAAACATTTGGAAATGATTTTAAAGCAAATTCCTTTTAAACAAATCAGTAACTGTGAAATTACAATTGAAGTTAACCCTGAAGATGTGAATGAACAAATATTAAAGAAATGGAAAAACTTGGGCATCAACAGAATCAGCCTAGGTGTGCAAAGTTTAACCAATGAACACTTGATCAAACTTGAAAGAGCTTACACAACAAATCGTGCATTACACGCTTTGGATTTAACAAGATCGATGTTTGAAAACGTATCGGTTGATTTAATGTATGCCCTACCAAGTCAAAACATGCATGATTTGGAAAAATGTTTGAAACTCATTGGTCAACATGAACCTTCGCATGTTTCAACTTATAATTTGGCCATTGAAAAGAACACCAGATTTTTTAAGCTAGGCCATGAGTTGAATTTACCTCATGAAGATTTGCAAAGAGATATGTACCTGCTGATCAAGCAATTTATGGAGGATCATGGTTTTATTCATTATGAAATTTCAAATTATGCAAAAAGGGGATTTCAATCCAAGCACAATCAAGCGTATTGGGAGCAAAAACCGTACTGGGGTGTTGGGCTTGGCGCCCATTCATTTGATCCATCAAGAAACTTAAGGTGGCATCAAACTCGCTTGATGTCCAAGTACCTTGGTGAAATTGCAGCAACTGATCTTGTCAGCAAGGAGCACTTAACACATGAACAAACATGGATTGAGCATTTGCTCAGTCAATTAAGACAGATCAAGGGTTTAAACCTAAGCCAAACGAGAACTTTGTTTCCAAAGGAATATTTAAAATCACAAGATCAATTTGTCAGTCTTAAGCAGTTAAATCTGATTGACATACACAACGACACGCTTTCACTGACGCCACAAGGGCTCGTTTTAAGCAACTATGTTTTAGAAAAGCTTGTTTAGTAACAAGCGTAAGCGCAGTGATATGTAAAACTTTCGAGCTTATGTGTCCAAAACACCTTTTGATTTATTAAAGAATCTAAATTTAAATCACAACGAATTGTTCCATTCTTAATTTTTTGAAAAAGTTTAAATACACTCATGGTTTCTTCTGGTTTTTTTTTGACCACCATTAAATCATTAAAAGCTTTTTCGGGTATTAGCGTTGAAAGATTTTCAAAACTTAAAATTTCAGGGTTTTTAAAGTTTCTAAAAATAATAGCCATACAAAATGATTGGTTATCAAGATTGGTGTCCAAATGTTTTTCAATCGCTTCAATCAATTTATCGTCAGTGTCTGATCTTTCAAAAGATATTGAATCTTTGAGCATTGGCTTTGACTTGGATGGATTAATCCATGGTTGATTTCCTAAAGCGGTATTGTTGTTTTTAAAAAGCTCATTGTTTTTCTCATGCTCATAAAATGGACCCATTTTTTGCGAAAATAAAGTGTTTAAAATCAACAGGTTAATTAATATTACTCGTTTAATTATTTTCATATTGTGATGCATAGCATTATAGATCAATTTTGTCAATATGGACCGCTAAAAATTGGTGCTTCGGGGGAGAATCGAACTCCCATGCTTTTGGCGTACGACTCTGAATCGTATGTGTCTACCAGTTCCACCACCGAAGCCTAACCATTGGCTAATACCTAAATTTTATCTTTGAATCAATCACCTTTGATCAATTTCATCAAGTGGATTGTGTCCTGATCCCATGGTGCAAGCAAAAGGGCCAAGTTCAGTTTTTCAATGGCTTTATTTTCATCACCCTCTTGAATATGTAACTTGGCCCAATTTCTTAAGGCTTGAACATTGTGATGCATGTGTTTGAAACTGGATTCAAAATATTGGTGTGCCAGCGATCCATTGTGATGGGTTACCTCAATGACTCCCAAATAATTATATGATTGAGACATGAATCTTTGTAAATCGATGGTCTTTAAAAACAATTTTTTAGCCAAATCATATTGTTTTCCTTCAAAGGCAAAGCAACCATAATAGTAATAGGCCGCACTGTATGAAGGTTCCAATTCGATGGCTTTCAAATAAAGCTTTTCAATCTTTTCAAAGCGATTATGTTTTTGGCTTAAACTGTTTGCAAAATTGATTAGTGGCCTTGGGTCGTTAGGATAAATCTCACTGTTTTTACCCCATAATGTTTCTGCATTTTTCCAATGACCAAAATGATGGTGAAATGAAAACGCATAAAGAACCAAAATTGAATAGAATAAAATTCTTATCTCTCTAAAACGATGATGTCTTACATTAAAGACAAAATAAACCAATACCAAGGCAAATGATATCGACGGTAGATACAGACGATCTTCATCGTAAACAAGATTGAGCACATGCATCGATGTAGGCAAAAGATGAATTAAAAATAACATCAACATCAACGAAATAACTTTGTTTTTTTTATAACACACAACCATTGTCACAAACATGAGCACAAGCGCAAGCAATCCCATCAATAATCGTTGATCAAAAAACGATTGGATGGGTGTGATGTAGTGGTAAACGGTTAAATCGTTAGGCACCAACAAGGCCATTAAGTACTTCACCAAACACCACAACTGAGTGATGCGATATGATGATGCATCAAAATCAAAAACGTTGTAAGAATGAAAGCCCAAACCATAGGCGGCTATGGCTTTTGGCCATTGAACAAATATCACGTAAGCAAAACATGCACTGAAAAAGAAAACTGGAAAATAAAGCAGCAACCAATTTTTTTTTGATTTTAAATGATCTGCGCCCAAATAAAGTGACAAGATCACCAATAAAACCATACTGATCAGAGCGTTTTCCTTGGAAAAAAATGAAAAAAACAACCCAAAATAAACCAATATAAGATCGCGAATTTGATGATTGCTTAACCATCGTACGACAGAAATTTGAAAAATCAAAAATCCAAACGTAACAAATAGATCGCTCCTTTTCCAAACCAACGACAAAACATTGTGGTTGACAGGGTGTATGAGAAACACAAACGCACTGATGATGGCTATTGTTTTATCAATCTTTAATTGCTTTAATAATACAAAAACCAAAACACCGTTGATAGAATGAAACCAAACGTTTAGCAGCCTAAACCAAAAAGGATCAAGGCCAAAAATGTGTTTCTGAATAGCAAAACTCAAAATGACCAAAGGTCGGTACACTATGAAAGACAATTGTGAAGTTGGAATGAATGATCGAAAGTAATTGGCCGCCAATTTGATGTCTAGCCATTGGTTACTGGCAATCACATCCACATCATCAAACAAAAATGGATTATCCAGCCAGGCGTATGACAAGAAAAGTAAACATGAAAAAAATACAAGCCATAGCTTTAAAATTAATTTAGAATGCATTTTTTAGATTCACAAGTATCATGAAAGACGTCAATACACCCATTTTAGGCATAGATCTTGGAACCACTTACTCATGTGTTGCCATTGTGGAAAATGGTCAACCCATGGTCGTGAAATCTTCTCAAGGTTATAACACCTTACCATCCGTTGTGGCCATCAATAACAGAGGCAACCTGGTTGTTGGACAACCGGCACTGGATCAAATGGTCATCAATCCTCAAGACACAATATATGGTGCAAAGCGTCTGGTCGGTAGAAGGTTTGACTCCCACATTGTCCAAGAAATGAAAGAATTGATGCCTTACCCCATTGTGGATGGTCCGTCCGGACAAGCCGCTGTTAAATTGGGCAACCAGGTTAAAGACTTGGTTGAAATTTCAAGTTTGATATTGGCGGAGATCAAATCTTTTGCGCAGGGAAGTCTCGAAAGATCGGTGAGTGAGGCCGTCATCACAGTACCCGCCTATTATAGTGATTCTCAAAGACAGGCCGTCAAAAAAGCCGGTGAAATGGCCGGATTAAAAGTGCAAAAAATAGTCAATGAGCCAACAGCTGCAGCCGTTGCTTATGGCTTTGACAAATTACTCAATCAAACGGTGATGGTTTATGATTTTGGTGGTGGAACTTTCGACGTCTCCGTTTTGAAAGTAAAACACAACACTTTTGAGGTGATCGCCACCGGTGGTGATACATTTTTGGGTGGCATCGACTTTGACAACCGAATCACCCAATATGCCATTGATGAATTTAAAAAACACACCGGTTGCGATCTATCAGACCAAAAAATTGCTCTATCAAGAATCCGCCAAGCTGCTGAGCAAGCCAAAAGAGATCTATCCGTGAGAGAACAAGTCGATATTCTTTTGCCATTCATCACCTCCATCGACCTTAAACCCATCGACATGAAGTTAAGTTTAAGTCGACAGAAATTATGCGACCTTACAGAAAGCTTGGTCG
>JAYRVV010000040.1:0-11315 GCA_041918415.1 Bdellovibrionota bacterium
CGACCATGGGCATGCGTAAGCTTGTAAACAAAGCAAGGTAAGCGGCCTTGCTGGTGTGTGGGGTCAGTCTTCCACGACACAGGCCATGATACACAAGATTGCCAAGCCAAAACCCACGAATGGGAATGTCAATCAATGGATCTTGAATCAGTCGATAATAGATATGTCTGGCCATGGTGTTGACATTGTCAGCGCCAAAATCAAGACCCATTTGCGTGTGTAAAAAATTCATCACTTTTGGAATGGCTTTGCCCGAGTTGTACCAAAGATTCACTTCTTGCTCAGCGATGGCCTCCATGGCTTTGTCGTAAAGATTAATCTTCTGGCCATTTTCGATGGCCTTGGTTTGTGCTTCGTTTTGAGGATCAAAGCTTTGAACCGCTTTGTACAATTGTGTGATTTTTTCATATTCAAACTGAAGTGTTTTGTTTTCTAAAATCTCGTTCTTAAATCGATCAACATAGCTTAAAAGCGCATCTCTTTCTTGTGGGTCCTGCTTAAGTTCAGTGCTTAAAAATCTTTTAATCGCAGTCGTTGATTGCTCTAATGTCTCTTGACGTGTGTGCTGTTCAAACCTTGCAAATCTTACATCTTTTTTTTGTAATACGGTGTTGTCTAAATAATAATAAGCTGCAGTGTCTAGCAGTTCAACCGGGTAGGTAAAAAGCCAATCGCGAATGTAATTGCTTGCAAAATTGGTGTAGGGATTTGAAAAGTTATCAATTTGCGCCAATGAAAACAAGGTTGTGTTTGTGGCATCCACCAAAAAGGTGAGTTGGTTTTTGTCATTATCCAGCCACTCATCGCTTGTGTCCACACCTTGCACAACATAACCGGTGAACATGCCAAGCACAGACAAAACCTTTGTAAAATCTCCCCAATTGGCCTGAGATACATTCATCACAAGGCCTGGGGTGTCACAGGCACGATGGAGTTCATCGTACAAATTTGCCCGGTCTCTGGTTTGTTGGGCGATTTGATTAAGGTGTATGCCAGTGTTTCCATGCGCGCGTTTTTTTAAAAGTGTGCGAAAGGTTTTAAGTTTATACGCCCACTTGTTTTGTTGCATGATCATGGCATTAACGGCATCGGCGTAAGAAAGATTTGTATAATGACTGGGATCAATGGTTTGCCTCTTTAACCAATTGGTCAACATGCTGATTTTTTGACCATCAGATAATATATTATTAATTGAAATGTCAGTTAAAAATTTGTCCAATTCTGAGTCAATCGCGTTTAATCTTTTTTGTAGATCGATCAGATCGTCTACGCTCATAAGCAAGCGATCGGTGCGCGTGTACGTGCCTTTAACTGTCCCGATGGCATCTTTGGCATTTTGCACATACGATTTTCTAAAGCCCAAGAAACTGGGGGTGCTTGATTGGTACATCTGACGTGTTTGCTTTGAAGGACTCAAATAAGCATGGGCCATGTTTTGAAAGGGATGAGACCACATCAAAAACTTTTTTCTAAGGTGCAAGGTGACCTGCTTGAGTGCAAGCAAGTCTTCAGGACTTGAAATTCTTGTGTTTAGCTTTTTAAGCAGCCATAGCGCTTCCTCTTCATTAAGAAAATGATTGCTTTTAAAAAACCGCAAAGCGGCCTCTTTTAAATCAGGCTCAACATATGAATTGGTAAATTTTATTAATTCATCATCAAATACTTTTGCTGTGTTGTATGTGAAAAGAATTTTGCCTTCGCTTGTTTTGGATGACTCGATTAAATTGTAGGGGTTTTGTTTTGAATGCTTTGTGGGTAGTCTGGCCGCGCGATTTACGCGGTTTGCATAAGCGTTTAGACTTTTATTTGTTAAGAGACGGCGCTTATTTAGCTGCGTAACATAGTTGGCCATCGATATCCTGCTTTGCGTGTTGTATTTAAAGAGTTTAAAAAAACTCAAACGAATCTCAATAGCAACTTGGATGGGCACTTGGCGTACTACATTTAAACCCCGAACCAGCAAGGCGTAAGGCCTTAAAAAATTTGGAACAGCATTTTGGTCAAAAGGTTGAAGCGATTTGTTTTTAGTCCACCTCCAAGCGCGTAAAAGCCAGCTTGGGTTTTTATCTTTCATAAGTAAATCAAGGTAGCGTAGGCCATCGCTGTCTAAACTGGTTTTCAGCATTTCAAGGGTACCATTTTCAAACTCAGTGCCATTTTCAACGGCCTGATAAAATCTGTTTAATTCATCTTTTTTATTTAGAAGTTTTAGGCGATAAGCAATTTCGCATAAATCTTTTTGGTAGGACAGTCGCTCAACATTATTACGGGGTCTTTTTAAGATGCGCTCTTCCATTTCATACATCACAAGGGCTCGAATTTTTGTTTGCTCTTGAATGGATTTTTCAAGCGGTTTTGGATTTATCCAATGGTAAGCCCTCTGACTGGCACGAACCAAGCTGGGTGAAGCAAAGGCCAGGTCCATAAACAAAAAGGTTTTGGTTGTTCCATATTCCTTTAAGATAGAACCCTGCGATAAATAAGCCATTAATCCAGGTGTGTTGAGTGTCAATTGAGATTGCTGTGTGCTTAAACTTTGATTGCGTAAAAGGCGCGCGTGGTAGGTGTTGGTTAAAAACGAGGCATAGAGACTGGTGTTATAAGTAAAGTTTAGCAAGCGGCCATACATGCTTCTTGGAAGTGTTGAGCGACTGATGTCTATAAGCCTGGGCTTGATCATAGAATAAAGACCGCCGGCAAGTTTTAAAGAACCCGATAAAAACAAAACAAGCGACGTGGTGTTGGATAAGCTTTTTGAAAAGGCCTCGTTTGAGTTTAGCTCTTGCAAGACTGATCGTAGCAAATAACCATGATCTTCGCTTGGATGGGTCAGCAGGGCCTGCATGAGACTGACAAATCGAAATTGAACTGATTGTTCCAAAAAACGTACCATTGAATCCAAGGTGCTTGTGTTTTGATTGTAGCCTCGATTGAGTTGATGCACTTCGTTTTCAAACGTTTGTGCCATCGAAAAAGCATGGCCAGGTTTAAAAAGTAAACTTAGGTTTGTCCATCGAATGGAAGGGTCATGGATGGAGGATGTGTAATAGGGTGAATGTGTTACGTTGAATGAATTGATGGCTGTATCAATCTCTTTTTGACTAAAGTAAAACTTAAACTGGCGGGATTGAAGAAAACTGTTTCCAAAAAGATAACCTTCTTGCGTGCACTTGTTTTCCAATTCTTGAGGGAAAAAAATTTTAGAAAACCATGATTTATTCACAAGTTCGCCCTGACCCTGGTAAACATTTTTTTCAATGCCCAGCGCTTTTAAAAACAACACAAAGCCACTGAGCTCCTGCACGAGTTCATTTTCAAAAAAACGATCGATTTTTCCCCGAATTGTGTTCAATCGACTTGCGTTAAGCTTTTGTTTTTTGTTTTGCGAACAAAAATCGTTGATGTCTTGAATCGTGGTGTAAAGTTTTTCAAAATCAGTTCGTGCATATGGCCACGTGACGTTGTGGTCTGAGTTGTTGTTTTCAAAAATTTTCAAATTGATGTTGAGTGAACAGGCTGTCTGATTGGTTCGGCATTGATTCAAGCTTACAAAAAGTTCATCCAAGACTTGTTCTTTAATCTCAACACGAATCTTGGATGCTCGGTCATCCTTGGATACGCCGCTGCAGACGGATTGTTTGAACTCTTTTCCAATGGCCTGATTGGGTTGGCACAGTGTTTTTTGTAAAAAAAGCTTAAATTCACGAATGTCACTTAAAAGATTAATCGTAAAACCGTTTGAGGGTGTGCGGATCAAATTGAGCATGTGCTGTCTAAACAACATGCGATATTGATTTTCAATGGTTTCTTTGACAATTTCTCTAATAGAAGAATAGGGTACGTTGTAAAGGGCATGCTCTAGTGTGGGTGATTTTTTTAAACGCGCCTGCCTTTGAAGAAAGCGAGATTGATGTAGTGAGTGAGGTAAATGAATATCTGGGTTAAAGATGCTGATATGCAGATCGTCTTTTAAAACCTTAAACACATTTTCTTTATCTTTTTTTGAGGCGTTGATGGTCTGTTTGAAAATGGTTTCCATTTGGTTTTTAACAAGCTGGTATTTGTAAGATAGATCGTCTTGGCCACGCATAAAACTTTCAAGCATCTGGATTTGTTTTTGTTCATAAAAAAGTGAAGCTTCTTCAAGCTTGCGTGCGATGGATTGGATGAAAGGGTTTTGTGAGCCTTTGATTGTCATCGTTTCGATTGTGCGTTGGCGAATGAAATTGTGAATCTCCAAAAGTGTTTTTGTGGGTAAATAGGGTTTGAGTTGCTCGCTTTCAAATCCGTTGTTAAGCACATGGGCGTAATTTTTTTTTATTTGACCAATGTATTTTCTGCTCTCACTCCACAGGCTTGATTTAGCCACGCCAAGCTTGTCTGTTATGCCCACAGTGTGCTTGCCATAAAGCTTTAATTTTCGCCGGGCATCGATTTCAACTGGGCCTGTTTGAGAATTGACTGGGCGATCGCCTGCCAGGCACTGTTTGATAAAGCGTTCATCCTGACTTGATCCAAAATATGTTTTCTCATCCAAACAGGTTTTTTCAATGCGATCCAGATAAAGATCCCAGTAAGCAAGGGCCGCTTCCAACATCATTTGTGAGCAATACATTTTCTGATAAACAGGTCTGCTTGTTTGGATGACATTTAAGCAAAGTGCAGGGTTATCTCGACAATCTTCAATGCGCTCGTAAATGCCAGGCATGCGCCCATCTTGGGTGAAGGCTTGATGTATGTCATCATTGATTTGATCGATTCCATTTTGAAAATCATGAAGTATTTTCTTAAAATTGAAAAAGCGGGAGCGTAGCGCTTTCTCATCTTTGGCATTTAAGAACAAAAGATCTTGCACTGCTTGGGCATTGAGCGCAAAGCCCGTTGGGCTTGATAAAAAGTAGGATTGGGTTTTGATGTGATCTTGGCAGTTTTGAAAAGCGATATGAAATCTTGGGTCAGGGTTAAAGTAAACGTTGGCCTTTGCATAAGACACATGAAAAATCCATGCATACAGAGACGCCAGCCAAAAAATACGAAAAAACAACGCTTATCCCCCTAAAAAACTGTGTATACGTTAAAAATGAAGCCAGGGTCAATCAAAAATGACAAAAGGTGTAAATTAATAATTATACAATAATATTAATTACTTATATTCATCTAATTTGCGATATATGGTTCTTTCAGTGATGCCCAAAAGCTTGGCGGCCAGTGATTTATCACCCTTGGTGTGTTTGAGTGTATTTAAAATCATGCGTTTTTCTACCTCTTGCAGGGTTGTGCCCACTTCAAAGTTTAGTGTTTCTTGCTCAAGATTGTTTGATTGAGTCGTGATTTTTATAGGAAAATGCCCGACGTCAAGCACGTGATCACGGGTCATCGTCATCGCCTGTGCCAGTGTGTTTTCAAGTTCGCGCACATTGCCTGGCCAAGCATACTGGGTCAGGGCTTTGATGGCCTGCTCGGTCAATTCGAATTGCTTTTGATGTTTTTGATTGTAAAGGTCAATGAAATGATTGGCCAAAAGCTTAATGTCTTCTTGACGAATCCTTAGGGGTGGAAGTTTGATGTTGATGACATTGAGTCGGTAATACAGATCTTGTCGAAAAGCATTTTCTTTAACGGCTTGTTCTAAATTTTTGTTGGTGGCTGCAATGATGCGCACGTTTAAATGGATGGGTGTGTTTGAACCCAATCTTTCAATGGTGCCTTCTTGTAAAACGCGAAGCAGTTTAACCGCTACGGTTGGTGATATTTCACCGATTTCATCCAAAAACAATGTGCCTGTGTCGGCCTGTTCGAAGCGGCCGATGCGCCGTTGTGTGGCACCGGTAAAAGCTCCTTTTTCAAAACCAAAAAGCTCTGCTTCCAGTAAGCTTTCTGGCAATGCCGCGCAGCTGACTTTAACAAAGGGCTTGTCTTGCCTTGCGCTTAAATCATGAACCATTTGTGCAATAACTTCTTTGCCCGTGCCGCTTTCGCCTTCAAGCAATATGGTGGCATTGGAGGGTGCTGCTTGTTCAACCATTTGCAAAACATTCAGACTGGCAAGGCTCTTACCTATGAATTTTTTTTCAGAATTGATTTGTTTGATCAACGATTTAAGTCGCAGGTTTTCGTCTTGCAAGTTTTGAAATTCAAAACATTTTTCAATCACTCGAAGCAAATGTGCTTTTTTAAAGGGTTTGGGAATAAAATCATGAGCCCCATGCTTAATGGCTTCGACAGCGGTTTCGATGGTGCCATGGGCCGTCATGAGTAAGACCCAGATTTTGGAATCTTGTTTTTTTATTTTTTTCAATAAATCCATGCCATCGATCAAAGGCATTTTTAAATCGGTTAAAACCAAATCAACCGAATTTTTATTTAAAAGGGCCAAGGCTTCCAAGCCACCTTGAGCGCTTAAAACGCGATAACCCTCATCTTGCAATATCATTTCAAGGGATTTTAAGTTGTCCTGGTCATCCTCGACCAATAATATGGTTTTGTTTTTCTTTGCGTCCATCAAGTGAATGTGACAATAGCACAAGTTTGCGGATATGGCTTTAAAGGTTGAAAAAGTAAAGTACGAACAGTTGCATCAAGATTGTCTGGTGATGGGCGTATTAAACATCACACCCGATTCGTTTTACGAAGCATCCAGATGTTTGGATTTAAATGAGGCTAGCGAAAAAGCCTGGCGCATGTTCAATGAAGGCGCAAAAATTTTGGATGTAGGTGCGCAAAGTTCAAGACCAGGCTCAAAGCCCATTGGGTTTGATGAAGAAAAAAAAAGGCTTTGGCCTTTGCTTGAAAAATTAAAACAAGACAATTTTCCATTGACAATATCGTTGGACACGTTTGATCCAAACATTGCCAATGGTGCGCTCAGTGATGGACTGGTTGATTGGATCAACGACATTGAAGGATTAAGAAATACTAGAATGAGAGAAGTGGTGGCCACGCATCGAGCCGTTGCTGTCGTGATGCACATGTTTGAAACACCCTCGACCATGCAACACAACTATCATTATGAAAATGTCCTCAACGACCTCAGGCAATTTTTTCAATCAAGGTTAAAAGAACTTGAACCTTATGATTTAAAATTGATTCTCGATCCGGGCATTGGATTTGGGAAAAGCGTTGAGGACAATCTAAAAATCATTGCTAACATCGACGTGTTTCATTCGTTTGATTTTCCTTTGCTCTTGGGTGCTTCACGCAAATCGTTCATTGGGGCGGTGCTTGGCCAAGAACCCAACGAAAGATTAGAGGGATCTTTGGCCGTGGCGTCTGTGTCTTGTCTCAAAGGTGTTAATATTATTCGAACGCACGATGTTGGGCAAACGGCTTTGTCCGTCAAAATGTGTCAGACAATCAAGGCACATGAGCAATAAAACCAAAGCCCATGTGATGTTGGTCTTGATGACCGTGATTTGGGGAATGACTTTTCCATTGGTTAAAGATTCGTTGAATTTAATTGATCCCTATTTATTGGTTTGTGTTCGATTCTGTTTGGCTTTGTTTGTCTTTTCACTGTGGTTTGTAAAAAACCCAAGCGCTTTGCGTGTGCCGCTTCAAACATATGGTGTTGGTGTATTGCTTGGCGTGTTGGCGGGCATATCATACATCACTCAAACGATTGGCATGCAGACGGTTCAAGCGGGGCGCGCTGCTTTCATCACGGGCATGAATGTCATCATGGTTCCTTTTTTGGCTAGGTTTTTTGGCTTGGGTAGACCCAATCGCATTGATGTTTTGGCTGCGTTTGTTTCATTGTGCGGACTTTTTCTTTTAACTAACCCAAAAAACAGTGGTTTTAACAAAGGGGACTTATGGGTCCTGGCTTGTGCACTGGATTACGCGTTTTACATTTTGGTTCTGCAAAAATGTGTCACACAAATTAAAGTGCAAAGTGTTTTTTTGGCTTTTTCACAAATCCTTGGCATTTGTATGTTTTCATTCCTGACGCTTTTTTTAAGTCCACTTGAACCCATTGAATTGAGTCTTTCGCTGGTGCTTTCCATGTTGTATTTGGGCACAGTGGCCACCATTGGTCCGTTTTGGATTCAGTCACGTTATCAAAAGGATACAAGCGCACAAGCCACGGCATTGATTTTTGCACTTGAACCGGTTTTTGCGGCCTTTTTTGCGTATGTGTTGCTTAAAGAAAAATTAAGTGTTCAAGCCTACATCGGTTCATTGTTGATTTTGCTGGCCATCGTTGCCTCTGAATGGATCAAATCCAGACCTAAGTTTAAGGAGCTGTAGAATAATTGCCCAACTTCTTCGTTCTCGCTCGTTCGCCATCCTCGCGTACCTACCCAAGTACGCTGTGGGGGCTCGTTCGCGACGGCTCTGAATAGGGTGCAATTCTTCTTAAGCAAAAAACTGTATTTTTCTTTGATTCCTTTAAAATGACAGGCTAAGCCGCCAAGTAAGTTTACAATTGTGTCGTTTGTCATTAGTCTTATGGCCAAAATAAAAAAGGACAGGATCAATGAAAAAACACACAGTCTGCTTAATTGAGGGAGATGGCATTGGGCCCGAAGTTTGTAAAAGCACAGTGAATGTGCTTTGCGCTTCGGGCGTAAACATTGAGTGGGTTCATTGTTTGGCTGGCCAAAGGGCAGTGGATGCAGGGCTGGATGTCATACCCAAACAAACATTGGATGCCATTGAGAAATACAGGATTGCCTTGAAAGGGCCTGTGACAACACCTATTGGAAAAGGTTTCACAAGTGTCAATGTTGGTTTAAGAAAACATTTTAATCTGTTTGCGGCGCTTCGACCTGTACGTTCCATTGTTGGGATTAAAACACGATACAATGACGTGGAATTGGTCGTGGTGAGAGAGAACACTGAAGGTTTGTATTCAGGTCTTGAGCATGAAGTTGTGCCGGGTGTAGTCGAAAGTTTAAAAATTGCAACCAAGGCAGCCTGCGAGCGAATATCAAAATATGCTTTTTTATATGCCAAATCGAAAGGCAGAAAAAAAGTAACCGTGTTTCATAAAGCCAACATCATGAAATTATCGGATGGTTTGTTTCTTGATTGTGCTCAAAGAATGCACAAAGAATATGGTCAAGGCATCCAATATGAAGACATGATCATTGACAACGCATGCATGCAGTTGGTGAAAGATCCCTCGAAGTTTGATGTTTTACTCATGGAAAATTTATATGGCGATGTGATCAGTGATTTGTGTGCCGGTTTGGTGGGTGGTCTGGGTGTGGTGCCCGGAGCCAACATCGGAGATGATTGTGCCATTTTTGAATCGGTGCATGGTTCGGCTCCGGACATTGCGGGACAAGGCTTGGCCAATCCCCTGGCATGCATCATGAGTGCGGTGATGATGCTTAATTATTTAAAGGAAGATGAAGCTGCAAATCGGATCAAAGCCGCGTACAACAAAGTGTTGGAAAAAGGTGACTTGAAACAAAGAACCAGGGACATTGGCGGACTGGGCTCAACGCAGGATTTTGAAAAAGCAATCATTGCTTGCATGTCATGATCATGACGGTACATCGAAAAGCGGTGTTGTTGCTCTTGCTAACCGCCTTGCTTTGGAGCACGGGTGGTTTTTTAATCAAATCAATTGCACTTGCCCCAATGGCAATCGCTGGCTATCGCAGCTTAATTGCAGGTTTGTTTCTGCTTTTGTTGTTTCGTAATCAAATTAAAATAGAAGCAAATGCTCACATGTGGCTGGGAGCTTTATCTTATGCCATCACGGTGGTTTTGTTTGTGGTGGCCACAAAATGGACCACGGCGGCCAATGCCGTTTTACTTCAATATTCAGCGCCCATCTATGTTGCCATTTTTGGCCCCTGGTTTTTGCATGAAAGAACAAAAAAATCTGACTGGTTTTTTGTGATGTTGGCGTTGTTTGGTTTGTCTTTGTTTTTTTTAAAGCAACTTTCCGTTCAGCATTTTTATGGTGATGTGTTGGCTTTGTTCAGTGGAATAAGTTTTGCTTGGTTTGCATTGTTTCTAAGAAAGCAAAAATCCGGTTCAACCATTGAGTCCATTGTTTTTGGTAATTTTCTGGCCGCACTTTTTTGTTTGCCAAAGATGATGATGGTCACCGTGGATGTACAAAGTTGGATCGTGCTTTTGATTTTAGCCGTCATGCAGATGGCTTTGCCTTATGTTTTTTATTCAATGGCCATCAAACAATTGGCCGCGCTTGAAGCCATGATGATTCAATTGGTTGAACCCTTATTAAATCCCATTTGGGTTTTGATTTTGTTTGGCGAAAAGCCTCACATTTTATCATTCATTGGCGGCCTATTCGTGATAGGGGCCGTGGTTTTAAAATCGTTTTACGATAAGGCCTATGCCAAACAAACTTTAAATTCCGTGAATCAATAGCTTGGAATAAAGCAATCGACGTAGACAACGATGTCTTGGTTTGAAATGATGCCTGAACCGTTCGCCACTGTACAGTACTCGTATTCATACCCATGAATGATGCTGACAGCATAAACATCCCCGTTTTGGTAGTCATAAGGAATATTGTATTGCAATAAATGTGAATTTATTTCATGTGCGTTGGAAGGGTTATAGGTTCCAGATATCGCAAGATATATTTTGTAGTCATTGCCATTTTGGGGAATATAGCAATAATTGTTGATGGGGTCGCATTGCTCAACATTGTCGTTAAGCATGATTTTGATTTGATGTGTTTCATTTTGAGTGATGGTGGGTGTTGGCGTTGGTGTTGTGATGATTCGATCGCCTTGCGTCGCAATTTCGGTTGAGCATGACGAAACAAGTAAAATTAAAATGAATAAACTTAAATGAATTTTAGGGTTCATTGCTTGAATATGTAGCAAGCGCAGTGCCAAGTTTTTTAGGCAAAAATCATAAACAATATCAATTACTTGAAAGATTCAAGACTCAAAACAGATAAGCGAAATAAAAGCAGGGTAAGAAAAGTTTACCAGATTATATGGCTGTCTGGATTTATTGAGTGCAGTCAATTTGAAGTATGATATCTTGATTCACGAATGTTCCTGACAATGTCCCTTGAAGCAATTGGCACTGAGTGTAGTTGTAGTTTTTGTTGATGATCACAGCATAGGTGTCACCCGATTGAAAAACTTGATCCAATACATATTGAGTTGAGCCAGGTATGTTGGGTAGTGACACGTTTGGAATGCTATAGGCATTGGATGAAATCCAAAGCTCGGTTGTATAATCAAGCCCGGGGGATGTGGCCAGATTGTCATTGGATTGAATGATCAAGCGATAGCTATTGTCGTTGATTTGTAAAAACTGGGTATTGCTATCAATGCGCTGTCCAGGAGCAACTTGTTGTTGTCCACAAGCCAACA
>JAYRVV010000041.1:0-6058 GCA_041918415.1 Bdellovibrionota bacterium
ATAAATGGTGGAGTTTATATTTTAAACAAAGCAATGTATCAATCGGCAACACCAAAGGCAACGAACTTTTCGATTGAAAAAGATTTTTTTGAAAAACAATTGTTCAAGCAAAATATAATGGGCTTTGAGTTTGATGGTTATTTTAGCTTTGTCGTTAAGCAATTCAATGCTTTCAATGTATCCAGAGTTAATGCCGGCGACTTCCACAGGGGTTCGTTCCACAAGCCCTGAAACCGAATCAAAGTCGGCGTAAAAAGTTTGAGCGCGCTTGCCGATGGTACCCTTGCCATTAACTTCCAACGAAAGAATCACCATGATGATCAAGCTAACGAAGGCAAAAACCCCAACGATCAAATCTTTCGAAATGGCCCTGTTCATTCTTTGTCCTTAAGTGTGGACTGAGCCTCTAAAAACTGCTGGACGAACGGGTGTTTTGAACGACATAGGTGTTCTGGTTTGCATAATTCGACTATTTTCCCGTTGTATAACATACCCACATGGTCTGCAACTCGATAAGTTAATGAAAGGTCATGATTTACAAGGATGACGGTGGCCTGTCTAGCCTTTTGTGTTTTTAAAATCAGGTCACCAATTTGCATGGTGGTGATGGGGTCAAGCCCAGTGGTGGGCTCGTCAAATAAAATCACTTTAGGGTCAAGCATCAAGGCTCTGGCTAAGCCAACACGTTTTTTCATGCCTCCGGATAATTCCGATGGGTATTTATGTAGTATGTTACTTAAACCGACTTCGTCGAGCATGCGGTTGACTTTGTCATAGATCATTGAGTCGCTTAAGCGTGTGTGTTCATACAAAGGAAAACTAACATTTTCAAACACATTCATGTAATCGAACAAAGCCGCTTCCTGAAATAAAATGCCAAATTTTTGTCTGGCTTCATTAAGGGCATGTTCATTCATGGCACAAATGTCTTGTTGGTCAAACAAGATGGATCCATGATCGGGCTTGATAAAGCCCATGAGCAATTTAAGTGTCACAGATTTGCCTGAACCGCTGGGGCCCATGATGACGGTGATTTTTCCATCCAGAACAGGTAAATTTAAATCGTCCAAAACCTTTTGCTCACCGAATGATTTTGAAATGTTTAAAAATTCAATCATGATTAAAATAAAATGGCGGTTAGGAAATAATCAAAGACCAATATCATCACGGATGAAATCACAACGGCTTGTGTGACCTTTTCTCCAACATCCAATGCACCCCTTTGGGCGTTTAAACCATAGTGACAGCAAATCACCGACATGATGATTCCAAATATAATTGATTTAAAGAGACCTTGAATAAAATCTGAGACCTCTGAGTAAAACCTTATTTTTTCAATGAAAGAGCCTTGGTCAATGTTGAGTAAGTAAACGCTGACCAAATACGAACCCAGTATGCCAACAAAGTTAAAAATCGATGTGAGCAAAGGAACCACAATCGCACTGGCTACGATTCTGGGTGCAACCAGATAATTCATGGGGCTGACAGCCATGGACACCAGTGCATCGACTTGCTGAGTAACTTTCATGGTTCCAATTTGGGCGGCCATGGCAGAGCCCGCTCTGGCTGTCACCATTAAAGCTGTCAACACTGGAGCCAATTCGCGTGATAGCGTGATGGTCACCACGGCACCCGTGAGCGTCTGTGCACCAAAGATGGCGAATGCTCGTCCGCTTTGAAGCGCAAAAACCATTCCTGTAAAAAGGGCGGTCAGTATGACGATGAACAGGGATCCCACACCAATAAACTGTATCTGATCCATCATCAGCTTAAAACGTATGGGAGGATCAAAAACCGTTTTCATTGAACGCAAAAAAAGCAATGTCATTGCACCACTTTGCAAAATAAACGTGCTGATTGGCTTGAGCATTCGAAGGGTTAATGAACCCAATTTTTCTAAAAAAATGATGCTAACATGTTGTTTTTGTTGGTTCATTTTTATTTTTAGCCCTGATGTGTTGACCCCTTATACACAAAATCTGGGGACTCGGCTACTGATCAAGGTTAGAATTTCATAGGGTATGGTTTTTGCCATTTTGGCGTAAGCGTTCGCATTGAGCGGGCTGTCAGCTTTGGCTTCGAGTACGGTGATTTCATCCAAAACTTTGATGTGGGGACTTAAAGAGGCATCAACCATGAGCATGTCCATGCATATTTTTCCAACGATAGGTAATAAAGTGTTTTTATATTTTAGCGAACAGTTTTGGTATTGCCTTAAATAGCCATCGCCATAACCCAATCCGATGGTGGCGATTTTCATTTTTTTCTTGGCCCTAAAAACACGGTCATAGCCAACCGTTTGACCTTTTGAGATGGTTTTGACTTCAATGACTTTAGATTTCCATTCCAATATGGGTTGAAACAAACTTTGATGTGTCTTTGGCGCATAACCATAGATCGAAATGCCAGGTCTGATCCAATCATGGTTCTTGCAAGGGTGGTTAAGTACGCCGGCGCTGTTTAAAGCGTGACGCATTAATTTTTTATTTAAAAGATGTGCCATGAGATTAGATGTTTCATCAAACATGTTCAGTTGTCGTTTGGTGAATGGGTCATTTTGCAAATCAGATTGGGACAAATGCGTGAATACGCCTTCAACGTTGAGTTTGGCTTTGCTGATGATTTCAAACGATTTGACATCTTGGGTGTCAAATCCTTGTCGGTTCATGCCCGTGTTTAATTCAATGTGAAATCGAAGTTTTTTAATCCATTTGGATTTGCTTTTAAGAACGAACATTAACTCATCGGGGTTGTGTATAACGCAAATCATGTTGGGATCAAATAACTCTTTGAGTGAATAAGGGTCTAAAGCGCCAAAAACCATGATGGTTTTTTTATACCCGCTTTTTCTTAAATCAATGGCCTCAATAAAATCAGCCACACCCACTTGATCAATTCCAATTTTTTCAAGCAGCCTGGCCATGATTTTAATGTCGTGCCCATAAGCGTTGGCCTTGATCATGGGCAATGTTTTGGCTGTCTTTTTGATCCTGGATTGTAAGGTCTTCATGTTTGCTTGAAGATGCGAAAAGTGAATGTTGACGTGTGTGCTTCGAAGCATGTTATTCTTGAATTGTTTTAAGTATGTCTTGAATTTCTCGAATGGATTGAAAACGATGTTGTGGTTTTTTTTCCATGCACTTTAGAATGAGGTTCGATAACACATCAGGTATGTTGTTTTCAATTTCTTTTGGATTGGGCGCGGGGGTGTGAAGATGGTGATAGCCCAGGTCACCTTTTTGAAAGGGCAATTGTCCAGTTAACATTTCAAAAAGACAGATCCCAAATGAGTATACATCGGTGCGATGATCGATGGGATCCCCCAAGGTTTGCTCCGGTGACATGAATGAAGGTGTTCCTCCAATGATGGATTGCTCAACCAAAAGTTCTTTCATCACTTTGGCCAAACCAAAGTCCATGATTTTGGCTTTGTTGTCCTTGGTTAACATGATGTTGCTTGTGGTGAGATCCCGATGAACAATGTTGGCGTTGTGGGCATAATCAAGCGCGTTGGTCACTTGCATGGCGATGTTCAAGGCTTGTTGTAAATTAAATTTTTTTTGCAAAGCCAGCGTTTGTTTAACGGTGTGTCCTTCAATGTATTCCATCGAAATGTGGTAGCTTCCCTCTTGAATGCCGGTGTCGTAAACGATCACAATGTTGGGGTGATTCAATGCAGCTGCGGATCTTGCTTCACGTAAAAAAGTTTGTACGGCTTGGGGCTGTGCACCCAGTGCTGGGGGTAAAACTTTCAGGGCCACAATTCTATCCAATGCGCTGTCTCTCGCTTTAAAGACAACGCCCATACCGCCTCGGCCAACTTCCTCAATCTTGATGTAACGAATGTTTTGATCCGCGTTTTGAATCATTGGGTTGCTTTGGGGTATGACCGATTCCAAAGAAGGTAAGGCATTGTGAAAAAGCTTTTGGTATTGCTTGGTGTTGTCGGCTTCACTTTGCTTGTTCCATTGGTCTTGAAAAATTTGTAACGATTTGGGTTCATCCATGACCATGGCTTTGGCAAACTGGCTCATGCGTTCCACATCGGTTTTGTCCATGGTCTTGGTCTT
The DNA here is from genome assembly GCA_041918415.1 of Bdellovibrionota bacterium. GTDB lineage: Bacteria > Bdellovibrionota_G > JALEGL01 > JALEGL01 > JALEGL01 > JAYRVV01. Next base: position 4,071 of record JAYRVV010000041.1, read on the forward strand.
GGAAATAAAGGTTGAAAAAAGTTTTTCTGCTTTCTTTTCCTCCCCTTTGGCGATGTGGATTTTGCCCAGCAAAGTTAGCGCCAAGGGGTAGTCAATATGATCTTCCTTAAATTCATCCAGCACCTCAAGAGCCAGATCAAACATTTTTAATTCTATGTATCTTCTTGCGAGACCAATTTTATCTCCCGTTTTTTTTCTTAATTGAAATTCTTTTTGAAATTGTGCAGCTTGCATGTAAGCGTCGATGGCTTTTTCATATTCCTTTGCCTCTTCAAATGCGCCGGCTGCTTTTGCGTGTTGGCCCGCTTGACGATAGAGCATGCCGGCCAGTGAGTGATCATTGGCTTTTTCATACATGGCTGCGGCTTTTGATGTTTCATGAAGTTGACAGTACAAATCTCCTGCGCGCGCATAATCTTGCGATTGGATAAATTTTTCGATGGCGCTGAGCAATTCTCCTCGATTGGCCAATCTCTCCCCTTCAAGTTTCGTGGCTTGGCTGGTGTTGCCCGCTTTGATCCAATATTGCGTGGCCAACATCAAATCTGAAGCATCTTCGCACAGGGTGGCGGCTTTGGCGTAATCGCCCAACTGAGCAAAGCACTTTGCCGCTTCGATGTGCTCATGCAATTCCAGATAAATGCGAGAAGCTTTTTTGATTTGTCCGTTAAGAAAGAAAAGTTTTGCCAGGGCCTGCCCCAAGCGTTTGGTTTCGGGGTGAGTTAAATGTCCTTGCAAGCCAAGCATGGTTTGCTTGCTTTCAAGGTAGGCTTTTTCAAGATGAATGGCGGCCTCCAGTGGTTTGGCTGATTTGAGCAAGGCCTTGGTGCTGGATTCATACATGCCTTCTTTCATGAAGGCTTTGGCTGCTTTTTCATATTGACCAACCCTAAAAAGAAGTTCGCCGTACTCTTTATGCCGGCCGATATCCAACAATATTCTCTCGACTCGATTAAATTCATTGAGGGCCATCAATATATCAACGGCTTTGTCGTATTGCTTTGCGCTTAAGTATTCAAATGCGGCTTTCTCAGGTTTGTTGAGTTTCAAATAAAGTTTGGCTTTAAGGTCATGTCTTTTGCCTTCATCATAGGTTTGCAGGGCAAGGTCAAAAAGTTTTTTGGTTTCAAGCACTTGTCCTGCTTCATCGTACGCGCCTTTTTCTTTGAGTTTTTTTACTTTTTTAAACACAAAATAATTAAACAAATCAAATAGGTTCAATTGTTTCAGAAGGTATAGCAAGGTGACGACGATCAAAGATGCCAAAATGGCCAGGGTGATTTGTTTGGATAAGCCACTGATGTGAAATGAAAGAAAGTGCATTATTTACACTTCTCTTGACAACTTCGAATCATAAACATAGGAGTTTTTAAGACTATCATATTTTTGAGCATTGTCTTGTTCGGAAATGTGTTTTTTAACCTTTAACAGGGATGAGTCAAACGATGGTGTTGATGGTGGTCGATGAAGCAACGCATGTGTCGGCCATGAATACAACTTATCCCAAGGGAGTATTGTTATGGCAGGAAGCGTGAATAAAGTGATTTTGATTGGTCGACTGGGATCAGACCCGGAGATTCGTTATACTCAATCCGGTGCACCGGTGGCTAATTTTAGTTTGGCCACCAATGAATCTTGGAAAGGCAAAGACGGTCAAAAAGAAGAGAGGACTGAATGGCATCGTGTGGTTGTGTGGTCCAAACTGGCTGAATTGGCCAGTCAATATTTAAGCAAAGGTCGTCAGGTTTATGTAGAGGGCCGCTTGCAAACGCGCAGTTGGGAAGACAAGGATGGACATAAAAAATACACGACCGAAGTGATTGCAAATACCCTGCAATTTTTAGGCTCCGCAACAGGAGCGGGTGCTCCCAAGACTTCAGATGAGTCCTTTTCGGGTGATATGCCTTTACCACCGGAATCGTTAGGCTCAGAAGAAGACGTACCCTTTTAGTGGCTTTAGAATAATTAACCATCTTCTTCGTTCTCAC
>JAYRVV010000042.1:0-3120 GCA_041918415.1 Bdellovibrionota bacterium
AATTTCATCATCAAAGCAAAGTTCCCTATTTTATTGATTACTTGAAACGAACCAGTGACTGTCCCATCTTGGTTGAATTGGAGAAAAAAGATGGCAAGTATGTTCCAGGACGATTTGTCAGAGCCAATGTTCTTAAAAAGTATGAAAATGAAGAAAATGGCGAGTGGAAATTTTTGGTTTTTGATGAAAAAACAATAGACCCTGTGATGCCCAAAGGAAGTATAGGGCACAGATGGCAGAAAAAGCATGGAGACTGGAATTTAAATTACGAAGATGGCGCAAGCAATCAACCTTATGAACCAATACTAAGCATATTGGATTGTAAAGATGCAGCATTGGAGGTTGAATTCACGGATTTTTCAAGTGATCAGAATTATCTTCGAAATGTTCCGGTTAAATACCTTGAGACCAAAAATGGAAAAATTGCGGTTACAACCGTGTTTGATCTTTTGATGGGTCAATATGCTGTGGATCGTGGTTTGGGTGGAAAAGTGGCGCGTTCGTATGACGATGAAATGGCGTACACCCCAGCTTGGCAAGAAAAATTTACAGGAATAAGCAAAGAGAATGTTGTGAAGTTTGCACGTGAATGGGCACAAACGGCGATGGACACAAATGGAAAATGTTGCATCATCATCGGCGCAGGAATAGATCACTGGTATCACAACAATTTGATTTACAGAGCTGGCATCAACTGCTTGATGTTTTGTGGTTGCGTGGGGGTTAATGGTGGCGGGCTCAACCACTACGTGGGACAAGAAAAACTTGCTCCACAAGCATCATGGGCTTCGATTGCCTTTGCAAAAGATTGGCAAGGTCCAGTGCGCTTACAAAATGCACCATCATGGCATTACATCCACTCCGATCAATTTCGTTACGATGGTGAGTTTAAGGATTACCACAGATGTCCGGATGGTGAGGTGACCAGGGGTCATACGGCCGACTTTAATGTGAGGGCCGTTAAAAACGGATGGTTACCTTTTTATCCGCAATACGATCAAAATTCTCTTGAGCTGGTCAGCGAAGCAAAATCCAATGGCGCCAAAGAGGTTTCGGATATTCAAAAATATGTGTTGGATAAAATCAAAAGCAAGAAAATCAAGTACGCCATTGAGCAACCTGATGATGAAAAGAGTTGGCCCAGAGTTTGGTACATCTGGAGAGCCAACGCCATCATGTCATCGGCCAAGGGGCATGAGTATTTTCTAAAACATTATTTGGGAACCCACCATAATTCAGTTGCACCTGAGTATGGTAAAGGAAAAGTCAAAGATGTGGCTTGGATGGAAAACGCTCCGACCGGCAAAATGGATTTGATCATTGATTTGAATTTCAGGATGGATACTTCTGCCTTGTATTCTGACATCGTTTTACCGGCAGCTTCTTGGTATGAAAAGGCCGATCTGAATTCAACGGACATGCATTCGTTCATACATCCTTTGGCCAAAGCCATTGAGCCAGTGTGGGAATCGAAAAGTGATTGGGCAATTTTTAAGGAGATTGCAAAAAAAACAAGTGAAATGGCCAAAAAACATTTGCCTGATCCTGTGACAGATATTGTAAATGTCCCCTTGCTTCACGACACAAGTGATGAAATTGCACAACCCCGCATGAAAGATTGGAGTAAGGGTGAGTGTGAAGCGGTTCCGGGTAAGTCGATGCACAAGTTGGCAGTTGTTCAGAGAGACTACACAAAGTTATATGAAAAATACACATCGCTTGGACCTTTGATGAAGTCACAAGGGGTGAGTGCCCATGGCATCAATATTCCCGTCGAAGATTTTTATGATGATGCTGTAAAAACGGGGCCTGTTGAATCGTGGGATGGACAGACTTATCCATCTTTGAAAGAAGATGAGTATGTCTGCGATGCCATTTTAAGATACGCTCCTGAAACAAATGGCGAATTGGCTTATCGTGCCTATCAGGATGAGCAAAAACACGTGGGTCTTACGTTGACGGATTTGGCTCAATCATCCAGGGATGTCCGCATGACTTATGCTGATTTACAGTCGCAGCCCCGAAGATTGTTAAACAGTCCGGTGTGGTCAGGTTTGGTTGATTCAAAGGGCCGAACCTACTCATCGTACACCTATAACAACGAGCGAAATGTTCCTTGGAGAACATTGACGGGGCGTCAGTCTTTTTATTTAGATCACGATGCGTACATTGCCTTTGGTGAAAATCTGTGCACGTATAAACCCTCGCCTTTACCACAAGATTACGGTGATCTTCGAAACACACAAAAAGATGGCAAGTATAAAATGCTCAATTACCTCACACCTCACGGTAAGTGGCACATTCACTCAACGTATGGGGACACATTAAGAATGTTAACCTTATCAAGAGGTATAGAGCCGTTTTGGATGAGTGAAGAAGACGCAAATGAACTGGACATCAAAGACAACGATTGGGTTGAGGTGATCAACGATCATGGTGTCGTATGCACAAGGGCTTGCGTTACCGCACGTATGCCCAAAGGGGTCTGCATGATTTATCACTCACCTGAAAGAATGTACGACGTGCCTAAATCACCTTCTCGTAACATGAAACGTGCAGGTGGACACAACAGTTTAACTCGAGCACGCCTCAAGCCCAACCTCATGGTCGGTGGTTATGGTCAATTCACTTATTTTTTCAACTATTGGGGCCCAACGGGTTGCAACAGGGACACCCACATATTGGTAAGAAAATTAGATCATCCGGTGATCTAAGGAAGGTAAGGTATGGATATACGTTCACAAGTGAGTATGGTGTTTCATCTGGATAAGTGCATTGGATGTCACACGTGTTCCATTGCCTGCAAGAATGTTTGGACCGATCGAAAAGGCTCAGAGTACATGTGGTGGAACAACGTTGAAACCAAGCCAGGTACCGGCTACCCGACCGCCTGGGAGGACCAGAAGAAGTACTCGGGCGGCTGGGAAGTCAACGGCGACAAGCTCGAACTGAAGTCGACGGGCAAGCGGCGGACGATCACGAACATCTTCCACCACCCGCACCAGCCCAGCATGGACGACTACTACGAGCCCTGGACGTACGACTACCAGAACCTCTTCAACGCGCCCGAAGGCCCGGACCAGCCGACGGCCAAGCCCATCTCGATGGTCACGGGCGAAT
>JAYRVV010000043.1:0-4335 GCA_041918415.1 Bdellovibrionota bacterium
AACGGCCACTTTTTGACCGATGCTGATTTCAGCCTTTTTGTTGTCTGTGGTTAAAATGTTGGGAGCCGAAAGCACATTGAATATGCCATCTTCTTGTGCGGCCTTAAAAACAGCAGAGCTGATGGGCAGTTGTATGCTTGTTCCGGGTAAGGTGAACAAACCGCCGCTCATTGCACCCAAAGCCAGTCCAGCCGCGCCGGCAATATTTTTAAGTGCGCTTTTATCGAGCTGCCCAAGCATCATGGGTGAAGTGCCTGGTCCCAATGGATTGAAACTGCTTTGCCCCAAAAGACCTGTTGAGCCTGAACCGGCCGCACCTGAAAAATGCATTCCAATATTCATGTCGCCCGACATTTTCACTTCCATGATCAGCGCTTCAACGAACACTTGCGCCCTTGGTGAATCCAATTCGTCGATCACTCTTGAAATCGATGCAAAATCGTTGGGCGAAGCCGTGATGATCAAAGCGTTGGTGGTTGGATCTGCGCCGACACGCACCTCACCATCAAACACCCCGCCTTGAGAAATGGTGGCAGAAATGGGGCTTCTTTTTTTGGAGGCGCTTGTCGATTTATTATTTGAAGCACCACCCAAATCAGAACCTGGAGCACTTGATCCACTTGAAGAAGGAGAAGATGATGATGCACCACCGAACATGCTGGCCAGAAGCCCCGATAATTCCTCAGCATCGGCATGCTTTAATCTTCTAAAGTGCACACGACCCATTGCGTTTTCCTGTGACAATGGCCGATCTAATTCGGTCAGCAAATCCAAAATGCTTTCAATGCCGTTTCGTGTGGCTGTGACCAGCAAAGAATTGCTTCGGTTGTCAGGAATAATGCTTTTAATGTCTTCACCACCGGCGATGTTGTTACGTTTGGATTCTTGCTTGTCCTTAATTTGACTTTCCAAAATGGTTTGAAGTTTTTTAGCCACATCATCGGCCTGCGCATGTTTAAGTGGAATCACTTCTGTGGTGGTTTTGTAGCCCTCACGATCGAGCATTTCGATCAACGTTTCTAATTTTTTCATTTTGGCTGCTGTTTCGGTGATGATCAATGAATTGGTTGGGCCATAGGCAATGATGTTGTCTGATCGATCAACCTTGTTTCGTAAAGCTTCACGAATTTCAGTGGCATCAATGTATTTAAGCTTGATGGTTCTTGTGATTTTTTCAGCATTGCTGTCGTATTCTTCACCTGAATCAAAACGTCCAAGGCTGATGGGATCACGCTTTTGAATGATGGTGAATTTGCCTTGATCAACGGCTTCGAGGTTTTTTTCCTGAAGTGCGATTAAAAAAGCATCGTAAGCTTCTTCCACACTGACGGCTGATGGTGAAACGATTGTAATTTTACCCGAAACACCCTGACCCACGATGAAGTTTTTACCCGTGATTTCGGCCACTGCATTGACCACATCCTTGACATCCACATCCTGAAAATCAAGATTCACGCGCCCACCTGTCTTTGGCAAATTATGCTTGGCCAACACAGGCCCCATGCCCAAAGTAATGAACATCAAAAGAATGATTTTAAATAAACCTTTTTTCACACAATCATTCTACGCAAGAGCCATGCCAAATTCCTAAAATCATATCTTATTGTAATTATTAGCTTTATCGATTTTTTTCTTTTTTAAATTGCTGAAAAAATGAACATGCGACATAGTTTGCCACCATTTAAGTTACCCCCCTTTCATCAAATCATAACCAAGGAGGATTACATGAAAAAGGGATTATTTTATCTAGGCATGCTCGCGTCCATTGAATTGTTGGCCGCAACCTACACATTGGACATCACACATACCCATGTGGGATTTAAAGTGAAACATTTAAAAATCAGCACCGTCAAAGGCAATTTTAACGAGTTTTCAGGCAACATTGAGTTTGATGACAAAAATCCAAAATCGCTTAACGCAAGCGCCATTGTTCAGGCCAAGAGCATTAACACCAACAACGAAAAACGTGATGAACACCTGCGAGGTAAAGATTTTTTTGAGGTCAATAAATTCCCAACGATTGAATTTAAATCCCTCAAAGTCAAATCGTTTAAAAACAACAAAGGTGTATTGGAAGGTACACTCACCATGCGTGGTGTAAGCAAAAACATTAAACTTGATTTTGAATACACCGGAGCCAATTCCATTTGGGGTAAAGATAAAATTGGATTTACGGCCACCGGTCAAATCAATCGAAAAGATTTTGGTTTAACCTGGAACAGCGCACTTGAAACAGGTGGTGTTTTGGTGGGTGAAGAAGTTGATTTGGTTTTGGAAATCGAAGCTGAAAAACCTCAGGCCACAAAAGAAAGCACTAAATAATAATTTAAAAAAATATAACCCAAAAAGGGCACGTCAAGTGCCCTTTTTTATTGTCCTGCATTTTTGATCAGTTTTAAAACAGATATCACTTTTGCATAATCAAGTTTGGGTAATGAACTTAAAGCATTTTGAACATAAGTCTGATCCCTCATGCCAAGCAAAACCACATCCAACGATTCAATCGATAAATACAAGGCCAACACTTTTTGACTTAATGTTTGCAAAGATTGAAGTTCTTTAAAGTGAGAGTCCAAATAATCTGACACATCCTGACTTTCTTTGGAAAGTTTGTTTTCCAAATGTTTCATGATGACTTCAATCAGTGTGATGGTTTGTTTTTTATATTCTTTGCTCCATGTTTGAATTTCTTCGATGTCTTCCAAATGTTTAAATGTTTGCTTGAGCAACGGTCCAAGCTCATATTGAAAAACATCCTTGAAATTTAAAAAATCAAAACGGTCTCGAAATTTTTCAAACCAATGCGCAAACATGAAGGGTGCTTGTTCTTGTGCGTGCAACATGGGGTACTGGTTTTCAAGAAATAAAGCCTCTTGCAAGATGGGTTCAACATGCACTGAACTGGATTTAAAACTCGCCAAGCGCATTAAGCGATTTTTAATGAACGCATTCAGAGGCCGATTGCAAAGCGTGATCAAATTGTGTTTTTTGGCAAGCTCCATCACACTTTGATCTTCGTTGTTTTTTTCAAACAAGGCACCCGTCTCAAAAAGGTTAAATGGAAATTGCACAAAAGAAAAATGATGCTCGTGTGACACTTTGTTGGCAATGGACAACAGCCTTTGCAGGGAAACATGTTTGGCATCAAACTGACTTAGACCAAACGTGTTGGATGAAACCCCATAAGCACGAATCAATCCTGCTTGCGCTTGGCTTTCTAGAAAACGAAAGGCCTGCTCAATGCGTGCATAAAACACCTCACGGTTACCATCCACTTCAAAAAAATATTCCGGGTTATGCAGCAAAAAAACGTCCAGATAATTCTGCTTCAGCCGCGTAAGACTTTGTTGAATTTGATCGAGTAAAAAATCCGGACTGATGCAATGCCAAAGCCCATCTTGTATTTTAACCACATCCAAAAAGGGTTGACCTTCTTTTTCTTTTAACAGCGCTCGCTGATGTTGCGTTCCCTGAATGTAACCCGCTTTGGTCACAACACAGATGTTTTCTCTTTCTATGTCCTTTTGATTGATTTTTTTTTCAAGCACTTGACCAATCAACTTTTCAGAATGTCCATCGCTGTAATTTGAAGATGTGTCAATCAACTGGACACCCATGTTCAGCGCCATGTCCAGAGCTGCTTCATGTTCTTGATTTCGATCATCCACACGATAGGAGCCAAAACCAATTGGAAAAAGTGTTTGTGTCATGGCGCTTTCTAATTCTTTTGTGTTTTAATGGCAAGTTTGACATAAAGACCGCATGAAAATTCTATCTTGGAACGTCAACGGTCTGCGCGCCATTTTGGGCAAGGGTTTTATTCAATGGTTTGAACAAAACGATGCTGATGTGATTTGTTTACAAGAGGTCAAAGCTTACGCAGACCAAGCCGACTTATCATTTTTAAATTCAAAGTACCTTGCACTTTGGCATAGCGCTCAAAAACCCGGTTACAGTGGGACCCTGATTTTGAGCAAAAAAGAACCCCTTGAAGTTAATTACGGTCTTGGCCAAAAAATATTTGACGATGAGGGACGTGTGATTCAAGTGAAGTTCAATGACTTCACGTTGATCAATGCCTATTTCCCCAACAGTCAGGAATTGGGTGCGCGCATTGATTACAAAATCGCTTTTTGTGACCAGATGTTCAAAACTTGCAAGCAATGGATTGATTCAAACCAAAACATCATTTTGTGTGGGGATTACAACATTGCTCACAAACCCATCGATTTAACTCATCCAAAAGCCAATGAAATAAACCCAGGATACTTGCCTCAAGAAAGAGCGTGGATGGAAACATTTTTAAATTCGGGTTTTGTTGACGGATTTCGACAA
>JAYRVV010000044.1:0-6318 GCA_041918415.1 Bdellovibrionota bacterium
ATGGGCGTGCTCGCAGTCTTGAGGAGCAGGCCAAAGGTCCTATCGAAAACCCAATCGAAATGGGCAACACCCATCAAAATGTTGTTGAAACTTTAAAAAAATCTACGACATATGCGAAATACTTTAAAGAAGCTTTTGGTTCTGATGAAATCACGATGGATCGCATTGCAAAAGCCATTTCCGATTACGAACGCACAAGAATGAGCGGCAATTCTAAGTACGATCGGTTTTTGGCTGGAAATCAAAAGGCACTGAATGAGAAAGAGAAATTGGGACATGATCTTTTTTTCGATAAAGCAAAGTGCAACCAATGTCACTTGGGGCAAAATTTAACGGATACTTTGTTTCACAATTTGGGTGTTGGCTATGATGAAAAGACAAAATCCTTTAAAGATAAAGGTCGATATGAAATTTCAAAGAAAAAAGAAGACACAGGTGCGTTCAAAACACCCACGGTACGAGATGTTTCAAAACATGCGCCCTACATGCATGATGGTTCGATCAAAACATTAAAGGAAGTTGTGGATCATTACAACCAAGGTGGGATAAAAAATCCTTATTTATCTCCTAAAATTGAGCCTTTGAACTTAAGCGCCGATGAAGTGGATGCGTTGGTTGCTTTCATGAATGCATTGGATGGAGAAGGTTACATGGATCGCTCTGTCAAATATTTTCCATAAAAAGAAGGGTGGCTTGTGTTAAATTTACAGAAAATTGAAGATGTTTTAGGTGAAAAAAGGGATGTTTTAACCTTTAGCAAACCGTGCGTTTCAAAAGATTTGTTACAGATTCCAAGACCTAACTTTATTGATGAGGTCTGGACGCTAAGCGATCGAAGCCCAAATGTATTAAAGAATTTAAATCAAATGTTTCAAACGGGACGCTTGGCCAAGACGGGTTATGTTTCGATATTACCTGTCGATCAAGGCATTGAGCATTCGGCAGGCGCTTCGTTTGCACCAAGTCCGATTTATTTTGACCCAAAAAACATATTGGAATTGGCCCTTGAGGGTGGTTGCAATGCGGTGGCCTCAACGTTCGGTGCTTTGGGTGTTGTGTCTAGAAAGTACGCTCATAAAATACCAATGATACTTAAGATCAATCACAATGAATTTATTTCTTACCCAAACAGTTATGATCAAATCATGTTTTCAAGAATTGAAGACGCATTCAACATGGGTGCATGTGGTGTTGGTGCTACAATCTATTTTGGGTCTGAAGAATCAAAAAGACAAATACAAGAAGTGTCTCTAGCTTTTTCAAAGGCTCATGACTTGGGAATGTTTACGGTGCTTTGGTGTTATTTAAGAAATTCTGCATTTAAAAAAGACAAAGACTACCATGTTGCTGCAGACTTGACAGGACAGGCAAATCACCTCGGTGTAACCATCGAAGCAGACATCATTAAGCAAAAGCTACCTGAAAACAATGGCGGTTTTACAGCCCTTAATTTTGGTAAATCTCACGTCGGTATGTATGACAAACTTTCCAGTGATCATCCCATTGATTTAACAAGGTATCAGGTGCTCAATTGTTTTGCTGGACGATGTGGACTGATCAACTCAGGTGGTGCCAGCGGCAAAAATGACATGCAAGATGCCGTGTACACCGCGGTGATCAATAAACGTGCAGGCGGTATGGGTTTGATATCAGGACGAAAGGCATTTCAAAAGCCCATGAAGGATGGGGTCGAATTGTTAAATGCCATACAAGATGTTTATTTGTGTAAGGACATCACGATACCCTAATTGTTTTGCATGAAGGTTCGAATTTGATTTGCAACAATGCGTGATCGTTCAATGACGTCAGGAATTCCAACGCCCGTCAATCCGTTGCCCGCAAGGAACATTCCCGGGGGAAGATTATTTAAAATGCGATTAATTTTGTCTTGATGACCAATGGTGTATTGAGGCATCACATCATGATACAGACTTACCTTTTTAAAATAAGGTATGGCCTTGGATTTAAAAATGTTTTGAATTTCGTCAATTGCAATTTGTTCGTAGTCTGCCTCTTGGTATTGGGGATTGTATGAAACAAATACTCTCAAGGAAAGCGTTTGATCGTTTGATCGGTGTTTAAATTTTTGACTGATGATCGAGCACGCAATGGTTTTTCTGTTTTCCTTGGAAGGAATAACAAAGCCGGTGCCTTGGATGATGTTGGGTATGTCTTTCTTTGAAAAAAGCAAGTTGACGACAACCATGGAGCCATAAGGTATGGAATACAGCTCATTGGATAAAAGGTAGTCATGGTTTTGAATGATTTTGGCTGCTTGGATCAAGGGTAAGGCAAAACAGATCATGTCGTGATAATGAGTTTGACCACTTTGCGTTTTGATGCACCACTGACCTTGATGATTTAAAGTTTCAACGTATGTGTTTAAGTGCTTTGCTGTGTTGTCAGTTAGCTTGTCCAATTGATCGATCAATGTTTGCATGCCCTGTTTCAAGGTGATGAATAAACTGTATCTTGGTCCAGAAGTTTTACTGCCGGATATGGCACTTTTTCTTAAGCCCAATATGATGCTTGTGTGTTTTTTTTCCAATTCAATGAATTGAGGCATGCTTGAGGCCAGGCTCAGCTCGTGTGGATTAGCTCCGTAGATGCCACTGATCATGGGTTGCGCAATGTTTTCAAAAACCTCCTGTCCAAGACGTCTTTGCACAAATGAGGCCAGTGATTCGTCACTGTCCTGTTTGTTTTTGGCGATGAATAAATCGGCCATGGCTCTGAGCTTTCCCTTCAAGCTTAACAGTTTCGATTTAAAAAACGGAGTGAACCTCATGGGAGCCATTAAGTAAAGACCCTCTGGAACTTCATGAAGTGTTTGGTTTAAATAAATAAAACTTTTCCTGTATTGCTCATTGGTTGTGAGAATCTGATGCTCCAAACCAATTTCCTTTAGAAAGCTTAACACATTGTGCTTGCTAGACAGAATGCTGTCTGGGCCAAATTCTAAAATGTTGTCTTGAAACGTTTGAGTGTTCACAACACCTTTGAATTGAGATGATTTCTCATACAATGAAATCTTCAAGGGGAGGTCTTTGAGAAAGTAAGCGAGTGATAATCCTCCCACGCCACCCCCGATGATGCCTATGGATTTCATGGGTTGTGAAATTGATGGACAAGTTCAACCAAATATTGAACGTTTTGTACAGGTGTTTGCGGTAGTATTCCATGACCAAGGTTGAAAATATGTCCTGGTTTACCATGAACGCTTTGAAGTATTCGCAGCGTTTCTTTTTTAAGAACGTCTTTGTCACAAAGTAAAAAAATAGGATCTAAATTGCCTTGCACACTTTTACATTTCAAATGATCCCATACTTTTGAGATGTCCAAATGAAAATCAACGCCTAAGACATCGGGTTTGGTCTGATTCATTTGTTCGATCAAATGGGATGTGTTGACGCCAAAATAGATGACGGGAATTTCAGGGTGTCTTTTCTTAATTTGTTCGATGATGTTTGTTACATGAGCTTGAACATGCGTAACATATTGTCTTTCGCTGATGGCGCCAATCCAGCTGTCAAACAATTGTATGGCATCCGCACCATGATCGATCTGCATGGATAAATATTCAATGGTGCTTTCGCTTAAAGTGTTTAACAAATGTGAAAAAGCTTTTGGGTTTTGCTCCATAAGTTTTTTGGTGTTGTCAAAAGATTTAGAACCTTTGCCCTCAATCATGTAGCTCGCAACCGTAAATGGTGCTCCGGCAAAACCGATGACGGGTATGGTTTTCAGTTCGCTTTTAACCAAAGAGATGGCCTTTCCCACGTAACTCAGTGCTTGAGCAAGCTGCACAGGTGGTAATTTTGAGTCTAAATCTTTAATCTGGGTGTACGTGGGGTTTATTTGAGGACCGTGTCCTTGATCAAAAGATAGTTTAAACCCCAAGGGTTCAACGATCAACAGAATGTCAGCAAAAATAATGGCCGCATCCACGTTTATTTTTCTCACTGCAGTGGTCGTGACTTCACAGACCAGTTCAGGGCTCTTGCAAAGTTCTAAAAAGGAAACTTTTTCTCGCACTGATCTGTATTCTTGCATGTATCGGCCGATCTGTCTCATGAGCCAAATGGGTGTGTGATTGGTTTTTTGACCCCTACATGCCAAAATAAAACTGGACTGCTTAATGTTTTCTTTCATAATTGGGCAAGCTTATACATGAAAACGATCACAAAACTCAAAAAAATTATATGTTTAACGCTTGGCGTGTTCTCATGGGTCATGGCGAACGACCCAATCAAGCCGCATGAAATTTCAGTGGGGGCAAATTTTTACACGCCGGATGCGCTTCGAACCAGCACGTTGTTAAGCTTTTCATACACTCACCGTTTCAGCAAAACCTGGTGGATCGGGGGCAACGCTCATTACGGTCAATTGAAAGCGGACCTTGGAAACGGGCTTAATGTCATGGATGGTCAAAGTCTCTGGATGAGTGATTTGAATGTTTTTTATAACATGTTGGCTAGCCTAGGCGAAGTGCATGCCGATTTGTACACAAGCATTGGTCCATCGATGTTGTTGACAAATGGACATCACGAACTTGGGGGTTTTATTGGTGGTGGCATGATTGTTCATTTTCCATATTCATGGCTGCACTTAAAATTTGATTTGAAAAATTATTTCTTTTGGTTAACAAATGCCCAAGGTCATACATTTAACTCAGACATGGCTTTGTTCATCGGCCCATGTTTGGTGTTTTAAAAAATGCTTAAGCAAATTCTAGGTGATTCGAAGAGCCATCATGTTTTATGGATCTGTATTGGCTTGTTCATGTTCAAACTGTTCTTTTTGCTGTTTGTATGGCGTCTTTGTGATCTTGATGTTTTAAGTGTTGATGACTTTTTAAGGGTGTGGGTTTCAATCCAAACATATAAGCATCAAACATTTACGCTGGAGCCCTATTTTTTTCCATTTTATCATTTGATTTATGGAGGATTGCTTAACCTTACAAACAACGTTTATCCAGGCACGAATGTTTTAACCATGCTTTTTTCTTCCATCAGCATTGTATTAACATATTTACTTTTGATCAAAATGGGCTTGAAAAACAGGCCGGCTGTATTTGTTGCGATGGCGTGCAACTTTCAACCTTTACTCATCTGGATGGGTTGTGTGCCCTTATCCGAAAGCCTGGCCATCATGTTGTTGCTTTTGGCTCTATTGGGCTTGCACTCGCAACATCGCTGGCAAAACATGATGGGCGGTCTTGCGCTGGCAGCTTATGCCTTTACGCGTTTGGAAGGTCTTTTGATTTGGTTGTTGGTGATGATCAGTGTTTTGCTTAAAAAAGAGTTTTTCAATCGAAGGCTTTTTATTTTCTCAAGTGCTTTGGGTCCTGTTGCTTTTGTGTATTGGCAATTGACATTGGATGAACCCTTTTATGCATTTGCGTTTGCAAGTTATGCGGCCAATCAAATACCCAAAGGCATGGCATTCATTAAAACACAAGAGGCTTTGTTTAAAAGTTTTTGGACTTTGTTGATGTTGATGTGTTTACCTCTGTTTGCATTTTTTAATTTCGCAAAATTCAAACTTCATGGACTTTTCTTTTTGTTGGTATGTGTTGGTTTGTTGTTGGTGTACGGGCCCATGTTTGGACTCGGATACTACCCCATGGTTTATGCCTATCGGGCTACATTTTTATTACTTTTTTGGATTGTTTTCTTTGGCCTGTATTTGTTTGTTTCTGGATCATTGTATGTGACCAAGATGAATTGGGTTTTGATGTTGGGTTTACTTATCAATTTTGTTTTATGTTTTTTCCCGATTAGAGAAGTTAGAGGTGAAACGCTTGAATTAGCCAAGGTGATAAAAAAAAATCATGAGCGTTCGGTTTTGCTTGAGAAGCAAGATCTGGGCTGGACTGTTGTCTGGGGTATAAACGCGGATCATCGAGGATTGTATTTTGATAGAGACTATTTCAATCAAAGGAAACGTTTTACAAATCCATCATGGTTAAAAGCAAAGTTTGATCAGTACGAATGTTTTGTTGCGGTGTCAAACGAAGCCAAATGGTTGTTGATTAAATTAAAAAATGAAAAAAAATTAAACCGCTTGGTTCATCAAGACCAAAAATATTTGATGTTGTGTAAGTGAGTTAGTTTTCCCTGAAGAAGTCAGAGATGGGCTTCTATCTTAAGGTAGCTCAAAAAAAAGAGTTGTATATAATTGCAAAATTTGGCTATTTCTTTGTTTAAACCTCGAAAATTCTAGAGGGCCTCAAAAAGTGCCAGATACGAGGCTTTGATATCAAATCGCCCGGAAGTGAACTCTAGTCCATTGAGGGGGCTTAAGAATAATTGTCCA
>JAYRVV010000045.1:0-8640 GCA_041918415.1 Bdellovibrionota bacterium
ATCCTTGGTGAATAGACCATCACCTTGTTTGACGACAAACAATTGCACACCGCCATGTAGGCCATCGCCTTGACCGCGATTGAGAAAAATATAGTCGTTGTTTGAAGCCATCACCTGGGCATTTTGTACATCGACCACTTGACCCTCAATTTGATTTTTAAGTGAGGTGGGTTTGACAACCGTAATTTCGGGCATCAGTTCAACCAATTTAAAGTCTCTGCGTATGGAATGGTCCGCTTCAATGATCCTGCATTCGGCTGTTTTTGGCGTGACTCGCACCACTTCGATGATTGCATTTTTTTGCATCAAAAGCCCCAGTGGTTTTTTCTTTTTGGCCAC
The DNA here is from genome assembly GCA_041918415.1 of Bdellovibrionota bacterium. Taxonomy (GTDB): domain Bacteria; phylum Bdellovibrionota_G; class JALEGL01; order JALEGL01; family JALEGL01; genus JAYRVV01. The sequence goes on from JAYRVV010000045.1 coordinate 340, forward strand.
ATCTTTGATGGTTCTGACTTCTTCCACGACAGTGAATTTTTGACCGACTTTGACTGAGCCTGGATCAAAGAATTTCACATACACCGTGTCACCATATGACAATTCGACCTTATACTCACCGGAATGCGTGATTTTTCCTAAATATTTTGGTGACTCGTTGAGTAAAAACAAGGTGTTTCTAAATTGAGTATCTTCAAAACCTTTGTTCAGATGGGCGCCTTTTTCAAATATGAAAGTTGATTCGTCTTGTTTGTTTGTGGTGGCGCTTGTTTTTGGTGCCAGCGTCTCTCTTGCATCAAACCCTTCAGTGTTTTTTGATACAAAATCCAAACGTGGAAGACTGGTGGAAGAACCCGTGTAAAACCTCAATTGGTTGCCGGGATATATGAAATGTGGATTTGTGATGTAATCGTTGATGGACCATAACTTTGGCCAGAACCATGGATTATCAAGTAATTTGGTGCATAAATCCCAAAGCGTATCGCCCTGAGAAATTTCATAAACCTCTTGAATGCCCGAAGCAGGTGCTGGTTTATCCTTTGAATATTCAAAGCGATCCCCGCTGGTTTGCGTGCCCTCTTTGATTTCATCATCTTCGTCGTCATCATCAATGCCAAACGTTTCAATCGTTGAATTAATATTCTGCGGTGTCACAACAGAACCCTGATTTCGCGTCTGGTCATCCACAACTGTGCTTTCTGGATTTTGCGTGCTTGGACCAACCGGAGGAATTGGCCTTTGCATATTCTCTTGAGGACGGACAATGTTGGGCGTCAAAGTTGTACCGCTCGAACCAGCTCCAACGTCGTATTGATCTTCTTGGGCAAACGCAACAATTGTGATCATGACAAATAACCCTATAAGCCCAAATTTTCTATTCATCGACTAGCTCCTTTTTGAACCCTGCCCAAAAATTTCTTTGGCTTTTTGTGAGGCCAAACTTTCTGGAAACTGAGATTCTAACTGCAATATCTTTTTTTGTGCCATTTCTTTTTCGGATAATTTCAAGTGACATATTGCCGCTTGCAGTAATGCCTCGGGCACTTTGTTGCCATTTGGAAAATTGATAATCAGTTTGTCGTAATACGCATTGGCATTTTTACAATCGCTCTTTTTATCAAAACCATTGGCTATCCAAAAATACGCGTTGTCTGTGTATGTGTGATCTGGGTATTTTTGAATAAAATCTTTAAAACCCTGTTCTGACTTCTCAAAATGACCTTGCAGATACAACTGATACGTGTGACTGTATTGTTTGGATGCATCCATGTCTTCGTTCGAATCGCGAACTTCTTGAGGATTCGATTTGGCCTGCAGCATCTGAGGTGAGGGCATCGCTTTCGTCTCTTTCAAATCTTTAACTGTTTTTTTAACCGGTAGATCTTGGTTTGTGAATTTTAGCTTTTGAACATTCGAAAGTTGACTTTCTCCCATGCCCAAAAACTCTGAAACCTGAATTTGATCGTTGATTTTTTTTGTTGGCAACACTGGCTTAAGCGGCTTTTGCACGACTTCAACAACTGTTTCTTTTCGATCAAAAGCCAACTTTAAAGTTTCAAAACGATCTTGCATCACCATGAGTTTTGATGTCACATCTCTGATCTGTGATTTAAGTTCCTGCTGTTCATTGATCATTTGATCTAATTTCATTTGCTGGCTTTTTGACGCACATCCCACGACAACAAACAAACCCACGATCCATATTGTTTTTATCATCAAGTCCACGCGCGAATTATATGCCCCTTAAACCACTTGGGTCAAGCGCGCCAAGCGATGAAAGCCAATTGTCGTCCTGTTTGCTGACCGTCGCGTCTGTATGAATAAAAATCACTGACCTGAGAATACGTACAACGCTTTGCGCACACAATGTTTTGCTGCTCTATTTTTGCATGGATCAATTGCGTGCGATTGATTTGTTCTAAATCTAAATAATATTTTTCGTTCTGCTTAAAAGCATGTTCATGACCCAAACTGAGTTTTGAATGAAACAACATAAAAACACCACTTGAAACTTCAAAATGGGACATTGAAATGCCAGGACCAATGGCCACGCGTATGTCTTTGGTTTGACAGTTATACAGCTCAACCATCTTTTCAACACAAAGGCCTGAGATGTTATCCAATGTACCACGCCAACCTGCATGAACAGTGGCGATCACACTTTCAATCGGATCAACAAACAACAAAGGATAGCAGTCCGCTGTGCGAATGGTTAAAACAATGTTTTTTCTTTGTGTAATCATGCCGTCGGCATTAACCGACCAGCAAGCATCTAAATCGAATCCTTCTGCGATGTGCAAAATATCATGACCGTGAACCTGATTGACGCCAACGATCGATTCTACATCCATGTCTAAGGTTTGCGCCAGCAAGCCATAGTTTTCACCTATGATGTCATCATCTTGTGTACCCCAACCAAAATTTAGTGATGCGAAAGGACCTTGACTAACCCCACCACGTCTCGTGGTGAAACCATGAACCAGTCTGTCGATGTTTTGAAAACCGTCTACAGAGATAAAATCCGCGCTCACGTGCCTACCAAATACGGCTTTTAATGTGTCCCTTGCGCTTAACGATCACATCCACAATGGCTCGATCGTAGTAATTGGAACCAGATCGTATGGCATCATCCACCTTGCTGTTGTAATGCATGCGCCCTTCTTCCAATTCCTTCTCCATGATTTCAAAAAAACTATCTTCCTCGATACCTTTTTTAATTTTATCTTCATTGTACAGTGCCACGTCAGATGCAATGGCTCGTGCTAAACGTTTTGCTGCGTCTGGGTCTTTAATCATGCTCATGCATTCATTGTATAGAATAATTTTTTATTGCTCAAGCTCAACGTTCCAATATGAAAAATCAATGACATTTAGGAACGGCTTCCACTCTTTGTAAAACCTATTTTTCATCGATAGATTCAAGCACTCGGTCCAGTGGGGTTTCTTAGGTTGTCTGACCAACTTCATGCGAGCTTGCTCAGGAGACCGACCTCCCTTTTTACGATTACACTCGACACAACTGCACACAATGTTTTCCCACGTGGTTAATCCACCTTTTGATCTGGGAATCACGTGATCCAAATTCAAATCGACCCTCGCAAAGGTTTTATTGCAGTATTGACAGGTGTTCCGATCACGTGAAAACACGTTAAAACGACTGAAACGAATTTGTTTCTTGGGAATACGATCATAAACCTGAAGCAAAATCACCCTGGGCACCTTGATGGTTCGTCCAACCAAGCCGATGCTTTCATCGTTTTCATTAAGACGCAAATCGGCCCACGATTCATAGTCAAACATTTTGTACTGATCATCAACGAATTTGGCCACGCCAAGATAAACCAAACAAAAAGCCCTTTTGACTGTCGTAACATGGATGGGCAAAAAAGAACGGTTGAGGACAAGCACCTTTGAATCAATGGCAATCACACTCACGGTTAAAACCCTATTCCTTTAAAAAACGCAATGATAACAAGTCCTTTGATCAACCACCATACCTACATTGTCTCTTGATTCTCACATTTGGTCAAGATTGAACTTTGAATTTGGCTTGAGGGATAAAATTTTGGTATAAGGCCCCTTCACATGGAATTTGCAAGCAAAAACATAAAACACATCGGTAAAGGTTTGCGCTCAAAACTCCTGCCATTGATCAAGCCAAAATCCAGGGCTTCTTCGTTTGCCAACTTACCTTCAAAATCAAGGCATGATCAAAGTCCAATTGATCCTAAAAAGATCAACCAAGCGATCGACAGAACATCTTCGTTTTTGTTTTCAAAACTGATTGACGATCATTACCTTGAAGCGAACGTTTATGACAATGTCACCATCACCGCAGAATATGTCATGACGTTGTTTTACTTGGATATGTTGGACAAAGATCTATCAAAGGAATGCATGGAAACCATGCTTAAAGATCAAAGCCCGGATGGAGGATGGGCTTTGTATTACGGTGGCCCTAGCGATCACTCCGCAACCGTTGAGGCTTATTTTGCACTCAAACTTTGCGGGCTTAGTGACCAACACCCCAAAATGATTTTGGCCAGAAAAAAAGCATTGGAGGGTGGCGGCATTGAAAACACCCGTGTCTTTACAAAAGTTCACCTGGCCCTTTTTGGTCAATACGATTGGAACAAAATACCGGTGATTTCGCCTGAGCTGATGCTCATGCCCACTCAATCACCCATTAATATTTATGAATTTTCCAGTTGGTCACGTGCTGTCATCATCCCTTTGGTGATCATCTTTGCCTACAAGCCCGTTAAAAAAATTGTTGAATCCAAAAGCATTCAAGATGTTTTCATTTATGAGGTTGGACGAAACAAAAAGAAAGACACGTTCGAACATTTCTTCGAAATGGCTCAAAAACTTCTTGGTGCGTATGAAAAAATGCCCATTAAACCCTTTAGAAAAAAAGCTCTTAAAATCGCTGAGCACTGGATCCTTGAGCACCAAGATGAATATGGCAACTGGGGCGGCATTTACCCCGCCATCGCCAATTCTATTTTGGCTTTGACTTTAAGGGGTTATTCAAAACAAAACCCTGTCATACAAAAGGGTCTCGCTTGTCTGGACACATTTAAAAGACGTGAAAACAACACGTATCGAATGCAATCGACCATTTCTCCGGTTTGGGACAGTGCCATTTCACTTTATGCCATGTTGGAGTCAGGGCTGGATCCCAACCACAAAAAAATTCAAAAAATGCAAACTTGGCTCTTGTCCAAGCAAATTTTAAACAAAGAAGGCGATTGGAAATTCAAAGCCCTGCCCACACGCCCCGGTGGATGGCCTTTTGAACATGAAAACGATCAGTACCCTGATTTGGACGATACGGCGCTGGTCATCTTGGCATTGCTTCCTAGAGAAAATGCTTCCAAAGCAAACACCACATCGAAGATTTCAAAATCCATCGATCGTGGCATTGAATGGATGCTCGCCATGCAAGGATCAGACGGCGGCTGGGGTGCTTTCGATCGAGACAACAACAGAGAAATTCTTAACCACATCCCCTTCGCTGACTTGAAGTCTTTGCTTGATCCAAGCACACCGGACATTACTGGACATGTACTGGAAGCGCTCGGGCATTGCGGTTTTTCGACGTCTTCAAAACCCATCGTCAAGGCCATTGCTTTTATCAAACGAACACAAGAAAAAAATGGTTCATGGTTTGGACGTTGGGGTGTCAACTACATTTATGGAACCAGTGCGGTGCTCAGCGGTTTGTGCGAAGTTAAGGAAGACATGAACCAAGATTACATTCTCAAAGCAGTTCGTTGGTTAGAATCGATTCAAAACAAAGACGGCGGCTGGGGTGAATCCTGCGCGTCCTATGACCACCAATGTTACGTGCCACTTGGCTATTCAACCGCCAGTCAGACTGCTTGGGCTTTGATTGCTCTCTTAAGCTCTTCTCAAAGTAACAAATCATGCATTGAACATGGCATTGATTATTTGCTTAAGCAACAACTCCAAGATGGCCAATGGCATGAACCGGAATACACAGGCACAGGTTTTCCACGACACTTTTATTTACGATATGATTTTTATCGAATCTATTTTCCACTTTTGGCTCTGGGCCGATACAATAAACAATTAAAAGTTTAATTTAATTTTTTTTAAAACTTCCTCGCACAACTCATACGGGTTTGGACTATCTTTTGATTGAAACAAACGCATGTATTGTTCGTTTCCAACCAAATGTGCTTCAACTTTTTTTAACAAAAACACAGAAAGCAATTCTTTCATTTCATTCAATCGCTTTTGCTCAAGTGTTTTTGTATCAGTCGGATGATTTTTTAAATGCTCACGATGTTGATCGATGGCAGCAACCAACTCACCAACACCTTTTCCCACATCGGCTTGAGTGGATACAACTTGGACTTGTTTTTGATGCTTGTTCATGGACTGAGCAACCAAAGCTTGTAATTCATGCACCATGATGTCGGATCCTGGTCGATCACATTTGTTGACAACATAAACATCCGCAATTTCTAAAATGCCAGCCTTCAGCGCCTGAATCGAATCGCCCGATTCAGGAACCAAGACCACAACAGTGGTATCAACCAAATTTGAAACCATGGTTTCAGATTGACCCGCGCCGACGGTCTCCACCATCAATTCTTCAATCCCAAATGCATGAAACAACCTCATCAGTGCACGTGTGGCAAACGATAAACCGCCCGTTTGTCCACGATTGCTGATCGATCGAATGAAAACCTGCTCATCGACAAAATGCTTATGCATGCGAATGCGATCGCCAAGCACTGCACCCATGGTGAAAGGACTGGATGGATCCACCGCGATCACTCCAACTTTTTTGTTTTGCGCACGATACTGCACAATCAATTGATCAATCAACGTGCTTTTACCCGCACCCTGAGGTCCCGTGATACCTATGGAAGGCAAAGGTTTTATTTGATTCCAAATTTTTTTAAGGACGATGAAACATTCTTCATCTTGTTTTTCAACCAGCGAAAGCAGCCTTGAAAAGGCCCTTCGATCGCCTTGAAGCATGGATTGAATCAAAGATTCCATAGTTTTTTTGCAATAGAGGCAAAAATGGCCATACCATCATCGTTTCTCAATATTTTTTGCGCACTTCTTTCCGGATGAGGCATCAAGCCCATGACGTTACCCTTTTCATTCACAACACCCGCAATGTTATTGATTGAACCATTGATGTTGCTTTCTTTTGTGACATTTGCGTTTTCGTCACAATACCGCATCACCACCTGACCATTGTCCTCCAATTTTTTAATGACTTCACTTTTTGCATTAAAGCTCCCCATGGAATGTGCGATCGGAAGTTTTAACACTTCTTGATACACATGACTTAAAAAAGGGGTATGGCTTTTGTTCTCCAGTTTCACATGAACGTCTTCGGAGTGAAAAGTACAATCCGTGTTTTTTGTCAACACCCCTTCAAGCAAACCCGCTTCTGTGAGTATCTGAAATCCATTGCAAATACCCAAAACGTAACCCCCTTGTTTGCTAAAGGCTTCCAAACTGAGCGTTGCAGGACTAAACCTTGCCATAGCGCCCGCTCTTAAATAATCACCGTATGAAAAACCACCTGGCAAAATGACCAAGTCATAGTCCTGGATGGTGAATGAATCTTCATGCCAATGCAGTTTTGTTTTTTGTCCCAATAATTTTTCACAAACATACCAGGCATCGTGATCACTGTTAGAGCCAGGATAAACAATCACACCAATCTTATGCTTCATGAGCTGGCTTTTAACATAATTTAATATTGAAGCGGAATTATTTATACTTTATCAGTCCATTTGGTATTAATTGCATGTGAAATTGTACAAAGTGGCCATCACCGGAGGCATCGGAACCGGTAAATCAACCGTGGCATCCATCATCGCCAAACAGGGATATACGGTCATTGACACAGATCAAATATCTCACCAACTATTTAACACGCCAGAAGTACAAAATTTTTTTCTAAAAACGTTCAACACCCTTGATCGCAAGCAGATTCGAAACATGGTGTTTAATGATGAATTCAAAAAACGTACATTGGAAGGTTTTTTACATCCTTTGATCTTTAAAAATTTAGAACATCAGCTTGATCAAACCAAAAACCCAAAACTCGGTTGTGTGTTTGTTGTCATACCGCTTTTGTTTGAAACCAAAAGCCAATCTAAATTTGATTTTGTTTTGTCTGTGATTTGCAATTTAGATAAGCAATTAAAAAGAATTGTGCACAGGGACGCAATGGACATCAATTTAGCCAGAAAACTGATTGCTTCACAAGTCGACAATGAATTCAAAATAAAACATTCAAATGCTTTGATCCACAACAACACAACCATCAACGAACTTGAGACTCAAACAAAAAACTTCCTCATTTCGCTTCAAAGCAAAATCAATGAACAACTTGACTAAACGGCTCCTGCCCCTGAATTCGACCATCCAACAATTGGAAATATCCGTAGACCAGAGCGTTCTTGATTTCGTTTGAAAGCGTGTTGATGTACGCTCGCTTTTGCTCAAACGTTTTCAAAGCAAAAACCTCATTGAGCACCTCATTGATTTCATTTAGCTTTGTTTCAAAAGTATGCATCAATTCCTCAGGCTTATGCTTAAAGGCATCCTTGATACTTTCATGATCAAATAAAAGGTGATGCCCTTTGCGACCTTCTGACAATATGAACTGAAACTTCGCAATCTCGCTCAATGTACTTTCTAAATTCATTTTTACAGTATCGGCCATAGGCGAACTCTAATCACATCTTCATTATCGTCAAGTACTTAATCGTGCCTGAAAAAGTACCATCTGCTTCGTTA
>JAYRVV010000046.1:0-3990 GCA_041918415.1 Bdellovibrionota bacterium
CTTGACAGAAGGGCAAGGTCGCTTTCAATTTTTACCCAACTTTTTTGCACTTGATCAAAGTCTTGCTTGGAAAAATTCATGACCAGTTGGCTTACTTGGTTGGCCGCTTGAGAAATTGCTGAAAAATCATTGATGTAACTTAGCTTGAGTTCTTCAAAACTTTTAGCCATTTGTTTGATGGGTTCGTTGATCTCGTTGCTTTTGCTTTCAAAGGCCAGGCGTAAAGCCTCCATTTGAGCAACCTGCTTGGACAGGATCTCATTGGTTGAGCTGCTATCCACGCAAGAGCATGTCAGCCACGTGATCATGGACAGCAAAACCCCATGTTTGGTTGCTTTGAAGGTCATTATGTTTTCTTAATATTCTGAAAATTCTGAAAATTCAATAAAAAAAGAATATGGCCAAGAAAACATAATCTGTTAAAACCATGCATGATGAAACATTATGATGCGTTGCTGTATTTATCGTTTGGAGGACCTGTTTCCAAGGATGAGGTTGTGCCTTTTTTAGACAGCGTTTTGGCTGGTAAACCAGTTTCGCCTGAAAGAAAAAAAGAAGTTGCCGACCATTATTACGCCATGGGTTCAAAAAGCCCAATCATGGCCAGAAATGATGAGGTCCTAAATTTGCTTCGCTCTCGTTTAACTTATCTAAACACCAAAATTTTATACGCCAACTTGCATTCAAAGCCTTATCTCAAAGATGTGCTTGGCACGCTTAAAGATCGTTCGCGCATCTTGGTCTATGTGACCAGCGCGTACTCGTCATTTTCAGGTTGTCGTCAATATCAAAAGGCGCTGTCTAAGGTCATTGATGAAAATCATTTCACGTTGAGTTTTCAAAAAATCAGAAGCTTTTTTGATCACCCAGTGTTTTTGGATGCCCTCAAACAAAACGCAATGGACTTTCTTAATAAAAATCCCATCAACGAGCGCACCTTTTTTTTGTTTAGCGCCCACAGCATTCCAAACAGCATGCACTTAAACTGCGACTACCAACACCAGCTTCAATTTGTTTCTGGCTGGCTGGCCAAAGAGCTTAACCTTAAACATCACAGGCTTTGTTATCAGAGTCGATCGGGCCTGCCATCCATTCCTTGGCTTGAGCCTGATGTCTTGGATGAACTGACAAAGATCAAAGCGCAAGGCTTTGATAATGTGATGGTTTATCCCATCGGCTTTTTGTGTGATCACATGGAAGTCGTTTATGATCTTGACATCCAAGCCAAAAAGAAGGCTTTGGCTTTGGGCTTAGGTTTTTTAAGGTTTCCAACACTCAATGGCCATTTAAGATACATTGATTTGATTGAATCTTTAATCCTGGAATACGACGAACAGCGCAGTCCTCTTGGTCTAAGCTCATCGACAAAACCTTCGGTTTGTGAGCTTCATTGCTGCAGTTTTGAACCCATGAGGCCAAATGTGTAGATGTTTTTTTCATTCATGCTATAGAGAAAGCGTGACTGTGCTGATGATGATCGTGTTTTTGGTGGGGCAGGTCTTTTCAAAAGACCATTCCATCATGCAATTGAAAGGCCGATGGACAGGTCTGATGACCAGCAATGACAAAAGCTCACTGGGTGGAGGACATCCCACTTTGGGTGAATCGGGCTCGTTGATCCAATTGACGCTCATGGAAAAAGAATTCAGGTTAGAAGGCGATTTACAAATTGGTAAAGAAAGAGAGCACTGGGAGTTTTCAAAAGATTTATATACATGGAAAAATGAAAAGATCACATTCATCACCAAACGAAAGCCAATTTCATCTTTGGATAAAGACATCAAGAATCGTTTGAATTTAAAAAACGAACAAAACGTCTGGATTTATACATTTGAGGATTGCTTCATCAATGGCGATCCCAAGGTTAAATGTGAAAGCCCAAAAGACATTCCTTTGGGCAGTCAAGAGACGGGCGTTTGGGTTTTTAAGCTTGAAGGCAATCGTTTGCTTTCCAACGTTTATTACACTTACCCGGACACCGGCAAAAAAAGAATTTTAGAACAAATTCTAAATCGAAATTAATTTTTTTAATTCATGAAACCTGAGTTTAATCCCAATCTTGAAAACGAAAAACAAAACCATTTTAAAACCCTCTTTAAACTTTTAGTCATACTATGGGATAAAGAAAGATATGACCTTCGTGTTTTCACGCTGGTATCGATTTTATTTTTGATATTGGCCAAAACAGTGAATGTGTACGTTCCGTTCTTGTACAAAAGTGCGGTTGATATGATCGGCTTGACACAAGTACAAATACCCATTGCGATCATTGTAGCTTACGGGGGCGCGAGGGTCTTAAGTCAGCTCTTCAGTGAAATTAGAGATTATCTTTTCGCCATAAGTTCACAATACACCAGAAGAAAGATCGCATTGAATACATTTAAGCATCTTCATCAATTAAGCCTATCCTTTCATCTAAGTCGTCAAACTGGCGGATTGTCTCGGGTCATCGAAAGGGGCACGGAAGGCATTCATTTTGTTTTAAACTTTTTAATTTATAACATTGCGCCCACACTTTTTGAAATCGTGATGGTAACTTCAGTATTGCTGTATAAATTTCATTTAAAATTTGGTTTAACCATGTTGATCACGATTGTGTTGTATGTTTTGTACACCTTGTTGGCAACCGAATGGCGAATCAAATTTCGTTTGGAAATGAATCAAACCGAATCCATGGCCAACACCAAGGCCATCGACAGCTTGCTCAATTATGAAACCGTGAAATATTTTAACAACGAGGCGCATGAGCATCAACGCTTTGATGAATCCTTGGCCAAATTTGAAAAGGCGGCCGTTTCTAGCCAAGCCACACTTTCTGTTCTCAACATCGGACAAGGCATCATCATCGCCATTGGCTTGATACTTTTAATGTATTGGTCCGCTGTGGAAGTCAAAATGCAAAGCATGACGGTGGGTGATTTTGTCATGTTAAACACCTTTGTCATTCAATTGTACTTGCCCTTAAACTTTTTGGGCTTCATTTACAGAGAAATGAAGCAGGGGCTTATTGGCATGGACAAGATGTTTGAATTGATCAACGTTGAGCCTCAAGTCCAAGATCGTGTTGATGCTGTTGATTTAAAAGCTGGTGAAATTGAAATTGAATTTAAAAATGTATCGTTTTCATATTTAAAAGAACGAAAAATTCTTGAAGATGTTTCATTTAAAATCATGCCCTCAAAAACACTTGCTGTTGTGGGTCCTTCAGGAAGCGGTAAATCCACATTGGCCAGATTACTCTATCGTTTTTATGATGTGGACCAAGGACAAATTTTGATCAATTCAAAAGACATCAGAGCTTACACGCAGCAATCAATTAGAAAACACATGGGCATTGTGCCTCAGGACACGGTTTTGTTTAACGACACCATCGAATACAACATACAGTATGGAAATTTAAAATCAGATCAAAACACCCTTATCCATGCTGCCCAAATGGCAAAAATCCATGATTTCATTGAGTCATTGCCACAAAAATACCAAAGCACAGTGGGCGAGAGGGGTTTGAAACTGTCTGGTGGCGAAAAGCAAAGGGTGGCCATTGCAAGAACCATTTTAAAAAATCCACCTTTCTTTATTTTTGATGAGGCCACGAGTGCTTTGGACACTCACACCGAAAAAGACATTCAAGAATCGCTCAACCGAGTTTCAGTAGGTAAAACCACTTTGATGGTTGCCCATCGTCTGTCCACAGTATGTGAGGCCGATGAAATCATTGTCTTGGATCAGGGTAAAATCAAAGAAAGAGGGTCTCACGATGAACTCATTTTGAAAAATGGCCTGTACAAAGCCATGTGGGACAAGCAAAAACAACAGGAGGGGCTGAAAGACTAATTGATCAATTCTTCTTAAGGGGACTGTCGACGATTTAGGAAGCAGAAGACAGTAGACGTGGTTCAAGCACAAAAATCTGAGTGTGGATTTTGTGGAGACGGGCTACGTTTCTTTGCCTTGAATAAGCAATCATCAACACGCCAAACACTCCCCAAA
>JAYRVV010000047.1:0-5625 GCA_041918415.1 Bdellovibrionota bacterium
AAAAACCAAAGCCTGGCATCGGTTGCGTGAGTCATCAAGGCCTGATCGATCAAACTTTGTGCTTCTTTTGCGTTTAAATCTGGTGAACTCACGTATAAAACCCAGCCCAAATAGCCCTGAAGGCTGGCCTCTTGGGGATGTGCTTCAAGTGCATGTATCAATATGTTTTGCGCATTTTCAAATTCATTGTTTTTGATCTCACGAAAAGCAGACAAAATGATTCTTTCCAAGTCGACCTCTTTGTCCACAGTGCTTGTTCGTGTTTGTGAGTTGTGTTTTTTGTCATAAATGCTTTTTAAGCCTTTGTCACAAAGCGTGTCATAGGCCAGTCGCAAATTAAATTTCACTTTAGATATTTTTTGAAGCAAGATTTCATGGTTGGTGTTTTCCTCAAGCGCATCTAATTTTTCCAACCTTTCTTTAAACTTGGTTAAAAGCGTACTTGGATCAACATTGCTTTTAACATCCAACAGCGTGTAAAAGTCAGCTCTTTCCAATGCCTCAATTCGTTTTAAAGTTTGGTTTAACGTAACATCTTGCATGTAGGTGTTGACATCAGGCTTCTTGGAATTTTGAAGCAACATGTCTTCATCAATGGTTTCAGCTTCGAGGTCTTCCACCAAATTGACAAAGCCACAAATGATGGAACAAAACAACAAGGGCATGACTTCGTTTTTGGATAAATTCAGTTCGTCTTGCAGCTGGGCCATGGATTTTGGATCCCGTAGGCGTCCAATGAGTCTGTTCAATCCGGGTGGCAAGTTTAACTCTGACTTGGGTAAACCCACTCTAAAAAACAGGGACGTATCTTCAAGGCCCATCCAAGCCTCAATCAATGCCGGTGAATACCATTTTGTGATGCCTTCGAGTATGATGTGAAATGTTCGCAATGGAAAAATAAAAATATCTTTTGGCCATGATTCCAATTCCACAAACTGATACGTTCCATCAAACCAATAAAACGTGTTGGATAACTTTTCCTCTTGATGCAAACTCAATGAATCCGCCAACGTATCTGAACCAATCATGCCCCTGGCCACCATGATCTCGCCGTGTTTTAAGTCAGAGGTTTTTAAGTCTTCCAAAGAAGCTTCATAATCTTCTTCCCTGATCAATCCTCTTTGAATCAAAAAATGCCCAAGCAACTCAGTTCGAACATTTGAATCAACATAAATGGGAAAGCCTCTACGAAAATATATTTTTTTAACCACATCTTGCCTGGTTAACACCAAACAGCCGTTGGCCTTTCTTTTTAAAAGGTCCATCAAGATTTCAGGGACGATGAATTGATCCAACGTACCTTCTTGCGGTATTTTAGACACGATTCTTCTTTGAGACGTTCGTCGATGGATGTCGAGCCTTCGAATAAACTGATGAAGCTTAAGGCGGTTGGGTTCTGAAAGATCCACAAACTGTAAGCCAACCCCTGGAACAAAACCACTTTTGGCCGCTTCCAATGGACTCGTTCTGTGTGCAATTTTACCTTTGAAAATCAGTGTTTCATCAAACCCCGGCAGTGAAAATTGAACATCAACCAGCGAACCGCTTTTTAAATCCTCTTTGGTGGCAATGTACATGCCCCCATAACTGATGTTCACAGAGGATTCAGTAAGGTTTTTACCCTCATAAATAAAACTGACATTGCAAACCAAATCGTGACGTATGTCTTGCCCTCGTTTTTTTCTCGAACTTTGACTTCTTAAATTCGAGACGAATTGAAGGTATTTTTCAGGCGACAATATCAATTCTATGCCCGCACCCGCAGGTTGCGGCACAAGTGCATTGTGATCATGCTCACGAAGCCATTTCACTTGTCCCGTTAATTCAGGTACATCACAGTCAGGCTCATCAAATTTGATGGTCACTTTAGATCCCACGGTGAACTGATATGAAGAATGAAAAAACAAGCCGTCTTCAGACTGATCTAACACCAAGCCTTCTTGCTCGTGCTGCCCTTCTAAAACCTTGGCCTTGATTCTTTCATAAACCCTGGGTTTTTTTCTTCTCTCGTCGCTTTTTTTTATTTTTGCCGTTCACTGAAATTACATTTTACCAAAAAACATAAAAGTTAAACCATTGAATTAAAATATATTTTTCAATTGTAAATCGATGTATTACAGAATGAACCTAAAAAGGACTTTGCTTGAATTTTTCACTGAGATTAGTTACTTCGTGTCGATGAATCTTCTTTAAAAAAAGCTTTTGTGTGACCAAATTGTTTTTGATCTCGATCGATTCCGTTAACTTTTGTTCACCTTTGGGGTCACAACGTAAAACGCTTGAATGTTCGCCTTCTTTTAAAAAAGAGTGAATCGCTTTAATCGATTGACTTGCAAAATGATGCAAATCTTGATCGGGCAGCGAAACGTCAGACTTGTGATTGATGTGAGCCATTAAAGACTGCCATTTTTCAATCGAACACAACAACAGGGTTTGATTAAACACCAGCTTGTTCAGGGCAAAATTGCCAATGCGAACTTGGATGTTTTGCTTAAAAAGATCATCACATTCGCCCACATCCCAACGAGCAAGTGATCTAAACAATTTCATGATTTTTTGATTGGATATTTTTTGATCAAAGCGCATTTCCCAATACACATGCTTAAACACAGGTTTATCGAAGGAAAGCACCGTTTGTCTTGGCACAAAGCAATTGTGACTGACAACATCGCTGGCCAAATGGGACAAATAACCATAGGCAAAAGCCTTTTGGCGATCGCTTTTTGCGTTTTGAAGCAAAAGCATGGCGTTTTGCCAATTGTGATTGTGGTGAATTTTTGGTCCAAACTTTTTGGCTAAAACAATATCGGCCGCAACGCAACCGTACAAATAAACCATGGGGTGATTGATCAAAAGCCGACCCACGGCATCGTACCAGCTGGCCGCCATTTCAAGCACGCTCATACCATAATAAAGGTGCGCCCCCGGACCCCAGGCCAACGCAAGCCCTGGAATAAATAAGATCAAAGCCATGGTCATGAAACGGAACATGAAACCCAATTGTAATCCATGACAGCTATACAATTCAATTGGATTGTTTTAAAAATGTCTTTAATATGGCAAACATGAAAGTTGCCATTGTTTCCGGTTTTCGTACCCCCTTTGTTAAAGCGTCGGGCCCTATGGATGGATTGTTCGCTCAAGATCTTGGCCAAATTGTGGTTCGTGAGCTTTTGGAAAGAACCAACATTCACCCACAAGAAGTGGATGAGGTGGTTTTTGGCAACGTCTCTTGCCCCGCAAACGCAGCCAACATCGCGCGCGTGATTGCTTTGAAGGCGGGCTTACCCATCGGTGTTAGCGCACAAACGGTAGCAAGAAACTGCGCTTCAGGACTTCAATCTTTGGCCACAGGCTATGAGTTGATTAAAAACAACAGCGCAAACATTGTGATCGCGGGCGGCACAGAATCCATGTCCAATATCCCTTTGTTGTTTCCTAAAAGCTTTGCCAATTTTCTTAACCAATGGATGCGAGCCAAAAGTCCATTTGAAAAGCTTAAAGTGTTAAGTGCATTTCGCCTGTCCATGATTAAGCCCATCATCGGCTTGCTTGAGGGGCTTACGGATCCATTTTGTGGCCTGAACATGGGTCAAACCGCAGAAGTGCTGGCCAAGGAATTTAACATTTCACGCCAAGCGCAAGACGAATTTGCACTGGCCAGTCACCAAAAAGCCTCACTGGCCATGAAAAACAAAAGATTTGAAAAAGAGATCGTGCCTGTGTTTTCACATTTGATCAAAGAACCCATTGTCCAAGATGTGGGCCCAAGGCCGGATCAAACCATTGCGGCATTAAGCAAATTAAAGCCCTTCTTTGATCGTCAATATGGCAGCGTTACGGTCGGCAACAGCTGCCCCATCACGGATGGCGCGGCCGCCGTGATCTTGATGAGTGAAAGTGAAGTCTTGAAACGAAACATTCAACCTCTGGCATGGATCCGATCCTATGCCTTTTACGGCGTGGACCCTAAGCGCATGGGCCTTGGCCCTGTGCCGGCATCGTCACTGGCGCTCCAACGTGCCGGTGTTTCTCTTAAAGACCTTGGCCTCATCGAAATCAACGAAGCCTTCGCTGCACAGGTTCTTAGCGTGCTTGAATGTTTTAAAAACAAAACAGCAGCACAAAGTTTAGGTGCAAGCGATAACCTTAGCGAACTTGATCACAGCATGCTCAATGTCAACGGTGGAGCCATTGCACTTGGCCATCCAGTTGGGACATCTGGCACACGCATCGCCTTAACATTGGCCATCGAAATGCAAATCAGAAAAATTGATCTTGGATTGGCAACATTGTGTATTGGTGGCGGCCAAGGTGGAGCCATGGTACTTGAGAGGGCATAAATGAAACATCATCGCATCGAAATCACACAAGACAACATCGCCATCATCACCCTGGACATGCATGAGAAGTCCACCAACATCATCAGTTCAGAATTTGTTGAAGAATTCATGCCCAGCCTTGCACAGCTTGCAAGGCAAAAACTAAAGGGATTGGTGATTCAAAGTGCAAAGCCAAAACAATTCATCGCGGGCGCTAATTTGGAAGAAATTGCGGACATTGAAGATGCAAAGATTGGTTATGAAAAATCCAGAATCGGCCAAAAGCTCATGCAAACCCTGGAGGATTTACCGTTTCCCTCAGCCGTAATCATCGATGGAGCCTGTTTTGGTGGCGGCCTGGAATTATCTCTCGCAGCCACGTATCGATTGGCCAGCGATCAAGCACACGTTCGCATTTCTCTTCCCGAAGTGCAACTGGGCATCATACCCGGTTGGGGCGGGACCCAGCGCCTGCCCAAAGTTGTCGGCCTGGTCAACGCCGTAACATTGATCACATCGGCCAAAACCCTCAATGGACAAATGGCCAAAAAAATGAGATTGGTGGATCGATTGTGCCCACCTTCACAACTTTTGATACAAGCGAAAAAAATTCTAATTGAAGGGCAAAGAAAACAAGCACTTCCCATTTTGCATAAAATTGTTCAGAGCCTCCCTGTGTTTCGAAATCTCTTTTTTAAATTGGTGAGGGCGCAAATTCAAAAAAAAACCAAAGGGTTTTACCCTGCCCCAATGGTTGCGCTTGAGGTGATTGAAAAGACGTTTTCAAAACCATCGCCACAAGGCTATGAATTGGAAGCTAAGAAACTTGGTCAAACGATCACAAGCCCAGTTTCAAAATCTTTGGTGGGCTTGTTTAGACTAACCGAATGGGTGAAGAAAAAATCTTTCGAAGTTAAAGCGACCAACATTGATCGCGTGGGACTTTTGGGTGCGGGCGTGATGGGAGGCGGGATCGCCCATTTGTTTGTTACCAAAAACATTCGTGTAAGAATCAAAGACATTTCAAGTCAGGCGCTTTTAAAATCGGTGCATATTGTACATGATTTATTACTCAAAGCTCTTCAAAGAAAAAAAATAAACCGTTACGAACTTAAGCAACACCTTGATTTGTTGTCCCCCAGTCTTGATACAAGTGGTTTTGACAAAGTCGACATGGTTTTAGAGGCGGTGGTTGAAGACATTTCGATCAAGCAAAATGTTTTTAGAGAGTTAAGCCAAGTGATTAAACCTGATTGCATCGTCGCCTCAAACACGTCGGCCTTATCCATTTCAACCATGGCAA
>JAYRVV010000048.1:0-2278 GCA_041918415.1 Bdellovibrionota bacterium
CCGCCACCGCTTCAGTTAGAGGAAACACCGTTGATGATCCATCCATTTTGACAACGCCTTCCAAAGCGAAGGCCCATTGATACAAGAACACAAACAACAAGATGCTTTTTTTCATTTTCATTCTCCTTTGCGATACCCTATGACATGGGATTGTAAAGATTTAATAAAGATCACTTAAATTCAATTTATGCGCTAGGCCAAAGGGAAATACACTTCAAATTTCGACCCTTCGTGGAGTCTGGACTCAACGATCACTTGTCCACCCAAATGCTTGGATACATTTTTAACAATCGAAAGCCCAAGACCTGTGCCCTTTGAAGCCCTGGATTTATCCACACGGTAAAACCTCTCAAAGATCCTGTGCAAATCGTCGCTGGGAATGCCCATCCCCTCATCTTGAACCGAATACAAAACTTGATCGCCTCGTTTGCTTAAACTGACCCAGATTTTTTGCCCTTTGCTCGAGTATTTGATGGCATTATCAATTAGGTTTGAAAACACACTTTCAAATGCTTGCACTGTACCAAAAGCGTAAACATTTTGAACGCTGGTGATCACTTCAACCTCATGTTGTTTGGCCAAGTCCTTATGATTTTGCAAACAAGACTCAAGCACGTTGGCCAAATCCACCTTTACAAAGTCATCTCTGTTATCAAGCGCATTGGATTTTGATAGCATCAACAAATCCTGAACCATTTCAATCAAATGTGTCACTTGCTGTTTGATTTTAGAAACGGCGTGCTTGGCTTCAACGCTGCTCAAGGGTTCTTGATCCAAAACATCCACATAACCTTGCATGACGGTTAGGGGTGTTTTTAATTCATGAGATGCATTGGCCACAAAATCACTGCGGATGCTTTCCAAATACCTTTTTTGCGTGATGTCTCTTAGCACCATCATTTTACTTTGATGCTCGCCGTGCCTGATGGCTTGAAAAAACACCCACAACACGGTCTCTCGACCCGCATGAAAAACACTGACTTCTTCTTGCACCAACGATGAATCACGATCGGCTTTCAAAACAATGTCGATCAAAGCAGAAAACACAATCACTTCTTCAAATGGTTTTTTTGAAACATCAATGCCTTTCACACCCATCAAAAACCTTGCTGATGGATTGATGTACGTCACACAGTTGTCTTGATCAAGCACAACAACACCATCAACCATCGAATTGAAAACATGTTCCATGTTTTTTAATTCCATGGATATGAGGTCTAATTTTTCCTTTGATAATTCATCCCGTTTTTTAAACAACCTCACCAACTCTTTGTGAAAAAAAGGCAAATAAAGTGATTCGCCAAGCAAATCATCAAATGTTTGATGACCCTGAAGTATTTTTTTTAAATACCATCGAAAATTAAAATCCCTGTGCCATCGTATGAACAAAAGCAAACAGAGCACACAAAACAAAAGCAACAGCCATTCGTTCGTCTTTACAAAATAAAGCAGCAGCATCAAAAGAAGAAACTCTGATATAAAAAAGAAAGTTTTCATTGCTCATTCATCATGCATGAATCGGTAACCAACCCCACGAACGGTCAGTATCTTTTTGCCATAGCTGCCCAACTTTTTTCTGATGGAAGCCATGTGCACGTCAATGTTTCGATCCACGATCACGACATCTTGACCTCGAACCTTATCAATCAATTGATCTCTTGTAAAAATTCTGCCATTTGAAGACACAAGTTCACACAACAATAAATACTCGGTCTTGGTCAGCGTTAATGTTTGTCCTTCAAGCTTGACCAAGTTTCTTTGGGTATCAATGTCCAAATCTTTGTGCTTTAACACGGCATTGTCTTGTGCTTTTTGACTGACAGAATTTGAAAGTGCCAATTCGATGCGAGCCACAAGCTCTTTGGATCGAAATGGTTTCACAACGTAATCAGAAGCACCCATGTGCAAACCTTTTACGATGTCGTCTTCCTCGCCCAGTGCGCTGAGTATGATGATGGGTATGTTTTTGTTTTGGTTTTTTATTTTTTCACAAACTTCAAGCCCATGCATCTTGGGCAGCATCAAGTCCAAAAGAACAAGATCGGGTTTTAAGTCCATTGCTTTTTTGAAACCTTCCAGACCATCATGAGCCACACTGACTTCATAACCATTTTTAATTAACAAAACCGTCAACAATTCCAATATGTCAACGTGGTCTTCAATGATGAGTATGCGTTTCATGGATGCAAAGGCGTTTTTTCATGTATTGAATAAAAAATCAACCCGGGGATTTTAAATTTTTGATTAAGAATTAAGATCTATGCCGCAAGTTTGTTAG
>JAYRVV010000049.1:0-2078 GCA_041918415.1 Bdellovibrionota bacterium
CACCGGCTAAAGTGACCAGCATTTTGCCATTGTTTTGAAGATGTTGATTGTAAGCTTTGGCCGCAAAACCCAATGTGGCGGCGTTAAAATGTTTATAGTGTTCATTGATAAATTCGGTGATGTTCATTTTCATGTTTGTGCCATAATTCTTTTTTTAATCAAAGTATTTGTTTATTTTTACCGACCTTTGTTTCTATAATGGGAGTGTAGAAAAATACAATTTTTGGGCTGTTGAAGAATTGTTCCATATTCGAGGCCGCAGCAAACGAGCCACCACAGCGTACTTGGTATGTACGCGAGGATGGTTCATTTGCGAGAACGAAGAAGATGAGCAATTATTCTACAGCCCCATAATCTCAAACCATGAAGTGGATTTTTATCAAAGGTCAAAGCCATGGATCATTGATTGTGATCAATGATCAAAGCACCATGGCCCATGTGATCGACCCAGGTATGAACGCACAATCCATTCTTTCTTTTTTTAAAACCGTTGCCATCAAAACCATTCGTATTTTATTTACCCAAAACACCTTGGATTGCATGGCCACAACATGCACCTTGGTTGAAAAATTAAATGCGAAAGTGATGGCGACGAAAGAGCAACTTTTATGTGCACAACAACTGAAATCTTGGGCCAAAAGGGAAAATCTTTGCAATGTGTATGCGTTTACAATCAGCAAAATCCTAAGCGACAACCCTGATTGCATTGATCTTGAGGCTGACTTTAGGCCATTGATCAAGCATAAAAGCATCATGTATGTTTTTGAAAACATTGGCGTTTTAAGTGATGAAGCAAGGCTTTCTGCATTTACTGGTGAAGTGCTAAACGCTCATGGCATTGAATGGCTGATTTATTCAAAATACAAAGGCATGAAAAAATTGCAAAAAGATGCGAACATTCTTGATGTCCTTGATTTTACAGGATAAAAGGCCAGTCAATGTCCGTGCAATTGCCCACACATTTGGAAAAACACAGCGGTGTAGAAATCATCACAACAAGGCTTGCTGACGTCGTCAATCTTGCAAGAAAGCACTCCCTGTGGCCGATGCCCATGGGTATATCATGCTGCGCCATAGAAATGATGGCGCTCGTGGGTCCCAAATATGATGTGGCGAGATTTGGATCAGAAGCATTCCGTTTTTCACCTCGTCAGGCTGATTTGATGATCGTTGCCGGAACACTGACCTTAAAAATGGCACCGGTGGTGAAGAGGGTTTATGAGCAAATGCCCGAGCCCAAATGGGTGATCGCCATGGGTGCATGTTTGATCACCGGAGGCATGTTTGACAGCTACCCTGTGGTGCAAGGCTTGGATCATGTGATTCCTGTGGATGTGTACGTTCCAGGTTGTCCACCCAGGCCAGAAGGCGTGATTTGGGCCATCATGCAAGTGCAAAGAAAAGCTCAGCAATCTAGAAAACTTCACTTGACCTCAAGGGATTTTAGTTTTAAGCCGGATGTTGAAATTTTACCTGTGCCGACACTGGAAAAGCCAACATCATCAAAAACCATGATGCTCAACATGGGTCCACAACACCCCAGCACACATGGAGTCTTAAGATTGGTTTTGGAAATTGATGGTGAAACGGTGATTAAAGCATATCCGCACATTGGGTATTTACACAGAGGCTTTGAAAAAATCGCCGAAAACAAAACGTACCATCAATTCATCCCTTACACAGATCGCATGGATTACCTGGCGCCGCTTTCCAACAACATTGCGTATGTGATGGCCATTGAAAAATTAATGAACATCACCCTAACACAACGAAACAAGTACATTCGCGTGATCTGTTGTGAGTTATCAAGAATATCTGCACACTTGCTTAGCCTTGGAACTTATGCGGTTGATTTGGGCGCCGCTTCCATCTTTTTCCACACTTTTAAGCAGCGTGAAGAAATCTATGTGCTTCAAGAAATCTTAACGGGCACGCGAATGACAACCAGCTATGCAAGAATTGGCTCCTTGGCCAGAGACATGCCGGAGGGTTTTGTCGAAAAGATGTTGACGGTGCTTGATCAAACTTCAAAAGTTTTAGATGAATGTGAAAAGCTTTTAAATAGAAATCCCATTTGG
>JAYRVV010000050.1:0-5044 GCA_041918415.1 Bdellovibrionota bacterium
AGCTTGGTAGCCTCAACGTTGACATGCCCTTGATCATCAGGCGACCTAACAATAGATTTAGGTGTAAACAATCGATCCAAAAACAAAATAACAGCCCCCAAAACCCAACGAATCATTTTCATGCCTACGTTATAAACGTTTTAGTTGTATATGTATATTTCACCAACAAAAGATTTAAAAAACCAATTCAGACCCAGGTGTGTGCCACAGAAATTATAATGACTTAGGTTTTTTCTGATTGTACATGAAGCGCATTTGCAAAAGTTCAACCACCAGAGCAAACCCCATGGGTAAATAGATATAACCTTTGGGAACATGGCCTCCCATTCCTTCAACTCCGAGAGTGACGCCGATGGTAATCAAAAATGACAATGCCAATATTTTGAGTGTGGCATGTTTTTGAATAAATTGTGCAATCGTTCCTGAGAAAATGAGCACCAACACAAATGAAACAATAACGGAAGCGTAAATCACTAAAAGATTGTCGGTTAAACCCACAGCAGTAATGACTGAATCAATGGAGAACACAACGTCTAGAATTAAGATTTGAGAAATGGCTGTTACAACCGTAAATTTTTCTTTTTTAAGCACAGACGCGTCAGGTCCAGATTCAACAACATGATGAATTTCTTTGACTGCTTTGTATAAAAGAAACGCACCACCACCGATCAACACGAGACTCTTGTAACTTAAACTTCCGATCACGGGTTCACTCAATTTAACGAGATAACTTGCCCCCAAAAGCAACAAAAACCGAGCTGCCAAGGCACAACTCAAACCAACGACTCGAACTTTATTGCGTTTTTCCTCTTCAACGCGATCGGAGATGATGGAAATCAATAAAACATTATCCACACCTAAAACCAATTCTAGCCCCACCAACAATCCAAACGTTGCTAATAAATTATAATCCATGGTGAAGATGTATAATTATTTTAAATCTTAGTCATTACTTTTCTACGGGGACACACGACTGAATTATAAAGTTGATAACAATAATTCCAGGGACACACGACCAAACCCAATCTCACCTCATCAACTTAAAAAAGAATTCAGGTCCAGTCGTGTGTCCCCGGATTCAAGGATTTTGAGCGAACGAGAACGAAGAAGATGGTCAATGAATCGACAGCCCCATAAAAGGAACTGAACTTTGAATTGCCACCGCCACCAGGGCATTATAAAGTTGCAAATATTCATCTTCCGTGCAGCCTGAAATGCTTAGGCTCTCAAACGACTGAATGATTTTGTCTTTGAACTTTATAAATGAAAAATGGGTCTTTAAAATACGATTCCACTCTTGTGTCGTGTGCAAACTGGAATCAGCCATAGACACTGGGCTTAACCAATCGGGTAATATCAAATCAAAAAACAATTGCAAACCGTCTTTCGAAACACGAAAGCTCTTGGACAGCTCATGGTTTAATATCCAGGACTCAATCTCAAGTACCGTTTCATTCGCCAAATTATTTAATTCATAAAATGCAGATCGAACTTCTTCTCTTTCTCGCATGGCGCTTGGAACCGCTGCCAACAAAAACATTTTTTTAGCAGGATACATGGTGATCACTTTTCCAAGAAAACCTCCGAATTCGTTGGATATGACAATGCTTAGAATATCGGTTTCGCGGCTCACTTTACCCGGGCTGTGATAGTTGACCCCAATCCTTTTATTTTTAATCCGATAAATAATTTGAATCCCCGTGTGTTTGTGATGAGGTCTTGGTCGAATGACAAGGGTGCCATTTAAGAAGTTCAATGACTCATCAAAATTAACTGGAATTTTAATGATTCCCTTTGTTGGAATATCTTTTAAAGCATAAAAGGACTTTTTCAACATTGATTCAACTAAATAAACAGTTTGTTCTTCAGTTATATCAAAAACGGAATGTGTATTATCAACGTAATTGACATAACCGTGCTTGTTGATGGTTTTTATTTTAAAATGATCCAGTAAATGATTGTAATCGTTCGCATTGAAAACAAGCTCTATACTTTTTTCTGTTTTACGAACCACATCAGCGAATCCTCTCCATCGAATCATTGATTCTTTTAGTAAGGCTTTTAAATTAATCAGTTGAAGTGGCTTTGGTTTTGAAGCCATGCACACCGAAGCCTTCAGATTTGTCTCAGGCCAAACACTTAAAATGAAAATCAAAGAAATAATTTTTATAAAGCAGCGCACTGGGGGTCTAAAAAGCAAATTCAATGCCAAAATGCAAGAAACTTATAATTCCTAAGTCATTAATATGATTAAGGTTATTTTATGATTGTCTGAATTCTTTCTACACATGAGTTACACAGGTCTCACTTGTGAGGCGCGATCCGTTCAGTCTCGATTCAGCTCAAATTTGTTAAAACCAAATCAACAACGAAAGGAAAACATGAGAAATAAAATTACTCTGATTGTATTGCTAACTGGTTTGGGGCTTTTATCATCAAGCTGTGCTGATTATTTTTATTACAGGGATGGATGGAGAATAGAAGAAAGCACATTTGATAGTTATGAGCCGTCCCCATACGAAAATGTGGATCTTGAGGTCAGCTGGGTTTCAGTTGAACATTGGAATGAAGACGATTTGATTGTTTCATTTCGTGTGCCCCAAAACGAAACGCTTTCAAAACAAAATTCCTACAGCACGTTTTGCAAATACAAGGGATTATCGTTTGAAGTCGGCCATAATGAAAATCGCAGTGTTCAAGCTAGCTGCGCAGCAATGGAAACTGGATATTTTGTGTTTCAAATTCAAAACACAAAACCATATGACATTGAAGTAGAGTTAACACTAGACCATAATCACTTTGATGGCTTTGAGCGTTTTACCCAATATGGCACTCAACGTGTAACCATATATGCCCTTGGCCAAAAAGACATTGGCTTTTCTGTTTATTAAATCTATTAAAAACGTTAAGAAAGTGTCAGCCTTACACTTGATCCACACTCCTATTATTTATTTAAAATTTCTTCTAAAACGTAGATTGTTTTTGGGGGGAATGAATCCTTGGGATAATACTTAGTGATGATTTTAATCGCTTGATCCGTGGTTTCAATGTTTAAGTATCGAAGCAAATATCTAACATCCTCAATATCTACAAATTCTTGACCTATCCTCATACTTAAACATTTCATGGCCAAAAGGTAAGTTGCCGTAGCGGTAAAGATTTTTAAATGACTTAAATCCAAAAAAAGTGAATAGTCCCCTTCTTGACTCATAAATCCTTTAACGCCATCGTTGAGCCATCCTTGCAAAAGATTTTCTTCATCAGCAATTTTTTTTGCAATTTCTTTTAGTTTAGATGATGGTATGAATAATCCATCGATGTCCATTGTGGATTTTCTCGAATCGTAGACCAAACACATAACTGCTCCACCTACAAGGTGTAACTCTGCACGCAGGTTTTGCTTCGCACAACGTTGATTTAGAATTTTAAAAAGACTTAAAATTCTCTTTTTGGTAAACGCCTCTGATCTTTTCAAATACGATCACCCACCGTTGAATCAACAAAAATATTCCGTTTCCGAAATGGAGATGGAGATGAAATTAATAGATGCAATCGTAACTTTTGCATATCGGATGCAAAATAAGGATCCTCCAATCCTTCATATTTGAGAGTCCAACTTGGCGTTTTGATTTTTTTTTGATTGGCTGCCATTTCAACCATAGCTGCAATATAATTGCCTTGAAATGTATTTTCAAATGGTTCTGGAGGATCTTGAACAACTTCTATAAATTCCTTTTTATTGAGTTGATATAAAAAATCATTCAAATGAGCTAAAGCTTCTCTAGTCATTTTCTGATTTAAAATGGCTTCGAGTAAATCAAAATACTGACGAACATTTGAAGAAAACAATTGGCGCTTTACCCAAGAGGTCATATCCAACCCCGCTTTTTGAGCATATTTGGCAATCACCCGTTTTTCTTGGGCGGAGACGCGAAATTGCAGAAACTTTGATCGTTGGTTACTCACGCAAGCCATTTTAATCATGTCCACTCGAGTTGTCAATACATGTAGTGACATTTACACATGCAACACAAAATGGGTTACAATCACTTCAATGGCATTGAAAATTTCACCCAACACGTCAAGCAATGTGTAACCGTGTATAAGTTTGGCAAAAAAGACATCAGCTTTTCAAAATATTTAATCAATTAAAAACGTTAAGAAAGTGTCAGCTTGAGCCAAGCTGACACTTTTATTTTATTAACTTATTGATATTGCTTTTGTTTAGAGTTACAACTTCATGGCATAGAGCTTGCAGTTCCTTAAAAAACAAGGATGAAAAAATGAAATCAAATCTTAAAACCTTTTCGATTTATTTTATGACTGAAATCGTATAAGGTATTTGAACTAGCCGTTTTAATTTTTTTGAAAATTCTTTAAGACCATCGGCACGAATAGCTTTCCCAAGTGCGATTTGAACAGATACTCCTTCTTCAAGCGCTAAAATAAGAAAATAAGTTCTGTTATTTCTGTTGATGAAAAAAAATGCGGCAACGTCCTACTCTCCCACAGTGCTTCCACTGCAGTACCATCGGCTCTGAAGGGCTTAACTTCCGTGTTCGGGATGGGAACGGGTGGTACCCCCTCGATATCGTCACCGCAAACTTATTGCCAATGCATATGGGTAAAACAAACAATTGAATGGTCTTATTCAACTCAGTGATTAAGCCTCACGGGTATTTAGTATAAGTTAGCTCCACACATTACTGTGCTTCCACACCTTACCTATCAACGTCATAGTCTATAACGACCCTTTAGGAGACTTGCGTCTCAGGGAAACCTTATCTTGGAGGTTGCTTCCCGCTTAGATGCTTTCAGCGGTTATCAGTTCCGCGCATAGCTACCCAGCTGTGCTCTTGGCAGAACAACTGGCTCACCAGCGGCGCGTCCATCCCGGTCCTCTCGTACTAAGGATAGCGCTCCTCAAGTTTCCTACGCCCACAGCGGATAGGGACCGAACTGTCTCACGACGTTCTGAACCCAGCTCGCGTACCGCTTTAATTGGCGAACAGCCAAACCCTTGGGACCTTCTTCAGCCCCAGGA
>JAYRVV010000051.1:0-1857 GCA_041918415.1 Bdellovibrionota bacterium
AGTCCACCTCCGGGTGATTTGATATCAAAGCCTCGCATCTGGCACTTTTTGAGGCCCTCTAGAAATTGCAAGGTTTAAACAAGGAAATAGTCAAAACCTTGCAAATTATTTACCACTCTTTTCTACGCTCCCTCAAGATAGAAGCCTATCTCTGATTTCTTCAGTGGCGACGAACTAGCCTTGCTTTTCAAGCAATGAAAAATACTCATTCTCAAACTTTTGCAATTGCCGGCTTAATGTCGCTCTTTTTTTTAGTCTTTCTGTGTAATCAGGGGATTTTAAATTACTTGGATCAACCAAAAAGGCATCAATCTCTTTCACTTCGTTTTGAATGTTTGCAATTAAATTCTCGATTTCATTTATTTTAGAAGCATCATGCTTGGTGCTTTCATATTTTTTGTTTCTCTCAATTGCTTCAAGGCGCTTCTGTTCTTTAGATTTTTTACCTGAACTTACATTTGGTATTAATTTTCCATTTGACTCTAAAATAGGTGCCTGGATGTTTTGCTTTCGATCCAACCAGTCGGTGTAGTTTCCATGATACAGATGAGCTTCATTCGGCCTGATTTCCAAAATCATGTCCACCAGCGAATCTAAAAAATCACGGTTGTGTGAAACCACCAAAACGGTGCCTTTGTAGTTTTTTAAACCTAAAATCAATGAATCGCAGGCATTCATGTCAAGGTGGTTGGTGGGTTCATCTAAAATCAGCAAATTGGGACGCTCCAAAATAATTTTACTTAAACTCACGCGAGCTTTTTCACCGCCTGAAAGAAATTCAATTTTTTTATCCAAATCATTGGCACTTAACCCGAGACTGGCCGCCACCGATCGAATTTGCATGATGTTTAATTGTGTGGTGGTCTGCTCTAAATATGCTAAAGCGCTTATGCTTAATGGTAAAGATTCCATGCGGTGCTGTGCAAAATATCCAATCTGTGTGTTGACGTTTTTCTTCAATGTTCCACAAAGCGCTTGAATTTCACCCGCAATCGTTTTTAAAAATGTTGATTTGCCAACGCCGTTGACACCGATGATTCCAATTTTTTTAAATCCCTCTATGCTTAAGTAAGGTAGATGAAACAAAGGGTGTTGATATCCAAAGCTCATGTTGCTTACTTCGATCAGTTGGTTGGGGACTCTCGATTTTGGTTCAAGTCTAAACGATGTGTTTCGATGGGCCACCAATGGCATTTGTTTTTCAATTTCATAAAGTTCATCTTTTGCTTTTTGCATGGCTTTGGCCTTGCTTTGAGCTTGGGAGGCTTTGCTGGCTTTGGCACCAAAACGTCTTACAAACTCATCGAGATGTTCGATTTCTCTTTTCTTGTTTTCGATGCTTGCCTCGACGAGTCTCATTTTTTCTACTTTTTGTTCTTCAAATTTTTTAAGCGTGTAGGGCCATAGCACCAGAGTTGGAGGAGCAAAATCAAGTATGGAAGTTGCCAGTTTTTCAATCAAACGACGGTCGTGGCTGATCATCAAAAATGCTTTTGGGTAATTTTGTAAAAAATTTTCAAACCAAATGATTGATTCCACATCCAAGTGGTTGGTGGGCTCATCCAGTAATAAAAGACTTGGTGCCATCAAAAGTAGTCCCGCAAGCTGCACGCGCATGCGAAAGCCTCCGCTAAAAGCACGGCATGGCAAAGAAAAATCATGCTCCTTAAAACCAAGACCCGATAAAATAATCTTGGCTTTAAATTCGATGTCATAACCTCCCAATGAAAAAAAACGGTTTTCAATGTTGTGATGATTTGGATCTAAGGGATTTATTGAAGCGAGCAATTGTCGAGCTTGGTGCCAGGCTTGATTAATTTTAAGACATGATTCTAAAACTGAATCATCGTGTGAAGG
>JAYRVV010000052.1:0-11031 GCA_041918415.1 Bdellovibrionota bacterium
ATAAGCGATGAAACGGTCTTGGGTGTAAATTGAGCCGGATAAACCGTAGGCCGTGGCGTTGGCCAATTCGATGGCTTCATCATAATCGTTAAATTCAAGCACGCCTATGGCGGGTCCAAAAATTTCATTTTTAAAAACATAACTTTTTTTGTTGATGTTGGTCCATACACTTGGCCACACGTAATACCCTAAGGAGGGATCACCTTTAAAATTTTTGGGTTTGTTTTCAAGACTGATGCGACCGTTATGATCTGTGTACAATTTAGCGCCATCACGTTTTGCGATGTCAAAATGTTCTAAGAAGTGGTTCATGTACGATTCGTCAATCATGGGTCCGTACAAAACATCTTTGTGTAGGCAAGGATCTCCAATACAAATGTTTTGAACTTGCTTCATGAACATGTCCATGAAGGGTTTTTTTATGCTTTGATGCAACAAAAGATTGCCCAGGCTGGTGCATCTTTGGCCAGCGGTTCCAAAGGCTGACCACAAGGCTCCCGAAACAGCCAGCTCCAGATTTGCATCGGGCATGACGATCATGGGATTTTTTCCGCCCAATTCCAAAGATGGAACTTGTAAGGCCTTCGCGCACACCTCAGATACAATTTTTCCGACTCGGGTTGAACCGGTGAAACTGACCTTGTGAACGAGTCCTTGTTCCACACCTTTAAGCAAGAGCGATGCACTTTCGTTATCACCATGGATAAGGTTAAAAACGCCTTTGGGAAATCCCGCTTCTTGAATGAATTTTGCAAACACATAAGAAACAGCCGTCGATTGCATGGGGGCTTTCCACACCACGGTGTTACCGGTCAGTAATGCAGGAATGGCTTTCCAAGATGGGACGGCGATTGGAAAATTTGAAGGCGTAATCATGGCCACCACACCAAAAGGTCTTCGGTATGTGAACAGTTCCTTGTTTGGCATTTCCGATGGTACGGTTTGCCCATAAAGCCTTCGACCTTCTGATTGAAAAAAGTGACAGGTGTCGATGACTTCCTGAACGGAACCCAGCGCTTCTTTGTTTGTTTTTCCAATTTCTCTTGTGATCAAAAACGCCAAATTTGATTTATTTTTCTCAATCAATTGTCCAAGTTGTCCGATGAGACTGGCCCTGATCGGAGCAGGTGTGCTTTTCCATTGGAGAAAAGCTTTGTTTGCACAGTTGAGCGCTTCTTGAACCTCAAAGGCACCAGCCACCACAGATGTGGCCACTTTGTCATTCACATTGGAAGGATTAAACGAAAAGAAAATTCGGCCGTCCTTACTTTTTAAATCTAAGCCGTTGATGATGTGAAAACATTCAATGCTTGGACCATACACAGATTGAATTTCATCTGATTGTTTGTTGAGAATCACTTAAGCCAGCCTTTGAGCTTGTGAAAAAATGTCCATGGCTTTGTTGACATGCTCCTTGGTCAAATCCAAATGGGGTCTAACCCGGATGCTTTTTTCTCCACAGGTTAAAGTGAGTGCGCCACATTCAAATATTTTTTGATGCATTTTTTGACGGTGTTCTGAGTCCTTGCAGTCAAAGGAAATCAAAAGTCCACGTCCACGCACATTGGAGATGGTCTGTGTGGTTTTGGCCCATTCTTCTAAACAACGGATGAAATACTGACCGACTTGCATCGCATTGTGAACAAGGTTTTCTCTTTCAATGATCTCCATGTAGCGTTCAAGCCGAATAAAATCGATTAAATTTCCACCCCAAGTTGAATTGATTCGACTGTTGAGTTTAAAAACATTGTCTTGGATTTCATCGATCCTTCGACTGCTTGCGCATCCGGCCACTTGAACTTTTTTTCCAAATGAAATGAGATCTGGAATCAGATTAAAATGCTCAAAAGCCCACATTTTGCCCGTCAGGCCAATGCCTGTTTGAACCTCATCAAAAATCAATAAGAATTCATGCTCATGGGACAGGTCCCTTAATTTCAACAAAAACTCTTTTCTAAAGTGTCGGTCGCCGCCTTCAGATTGTACAGGCTCGATGATGAGGGCTGCGATTTGGTTTGGGTGGTTTCTTAGCGCTTGATGAATTTGATCGATGGCGATGTTTTCCAAAGCGATCGTGTTTTTAAGATTATCTTCGTTCAAGGGAAAAGATAAGGCCGGGCTGATGATTCTTGGCCAATTGAATTTGGGAAAGTACATGTGCTTTCTAGGGTCATAGGTGTTGGTGAGGCTTAAGGTGTAACCACTTCTTCCGTGAAATGCATTTTCGAAATGAATCACCATGCCTTGTGTTTGATCCAGACCACGGGCTAAATTTTTTCTGTATTTCCAATCGAAAGCGGCTTTTAACGCATTTTCAACGCCCATGGCGCCGCCCTCCACGAAGAAATAATGCTCAAACATGCCTTGGCCCGCAACGCGAGCAAAAGTTTCAACTGAGCTTGCATACTGCGTGGTGTAGACGTCTGATAAAGTGGGTTTGTGTATTGCAAGCTGACCCAAAAGCTCTACAAAATTTGGTTCAGACATGTAAGGGTGATTGAAGCCGACAGGTTGCGTAGCGAAAAAAGAAAATAAATCCAAATATTCTTTTTGTGCCAAGTCATCATACAACCAAGGCCCATGGCTTTTTTGGTGGTTAAACACCACGTGCATGCCATCAGCAAGGATGAATTTTTTTAATGTACTTTGAACTTGATTGGCTGGAAGATTGACCATGCGGCTAGATTACCTTAAAAATAGGCAAGGTCAATGAACAAGCAAAGAGTCAACATTCAATCAGAGTACCAGCACTTACTGGGTGAAATTTTAAAACATGATCACGCTTATTATGTTTTAAATCAACCCACCATTTCAGATGTTCAATATGATCTTTTGTACAAAAAATTAATCGACCTTGAGCAAAAATATCCAGATTTAAAGGTTTCTTATTCACCCAGCATGCGTGTGGGTTTTGAAAAGCAAGCTGAATTTAAAACCTATAAAAGAACTGAAAAAATGATGTCATTGGATAACACGTACAATGAAGACGACATCAAAAAATTTCATGAAAGGGTGCTCAAGGGCTTACAAGTCAAAAATGTCCAATACTTGGTGGAGCCTAAAGTCGATGGTTTGAGCGTTGAATGTGTATATGAAAACGGTCAACTGATTTTGGCCGCAACAAGAGGCGATGGTTTAGAGGGTGAAGATGTCACGCTCAATGTCAAAACCATTCGCTCCATTCCACTTGTTTTAAATTCATTGCAAGCCAAGCAGCTTGGCCGATTTGAAATAAGGGGTGAGGTGTTCATCAATAAATCTGATTTAAACTTGATCAACGCTCAACGTTTAAGTCAGGATTTGCCCATTTTTAAAAATACCCGTAATGCAGCTGCCGGTTCCTTGCGTTTGCTTGATGCCGCACAGACGGCAAAACGCCCATTGAAAGCCATTTTTTATCAATGTGTTCAAGCTCATCTGTTTTGCTCAACACAAGAAGACGTCTTGGCCCTTTTTAAATCTTTGCTAATTCCGACGCAGACCCATCACCGTTTGGTCAACGATGTCGATGAATTGATTGATCATTTAAAACAATTTGAGAAAAAAAAGGATCAGCTTGATTATGAAATCGACGGCATGGTGATCAAAGTGAACAACTTTGATTTACAAAAAAAACTTTCAGTGACTGCAAAATACCCCAGGTGGGCCATTGCTTATAAATATGAGTCACAAAAAGTTTTGAGTAAAATAATTTCCATTGACGTGTTTGTTGGGCGAACGGGGGTTTTAACACCCGTTGCGAACATTGAGCCGGTTTTTGTATCGGGCACAACCGTAAGCCATGTTAACTTACATAACATCGATGAAATAAGACGCTTGGATTTAAAAATCAACGATGAAGTGTTGGTCGAAAAGGCCGGTGAAATCATTCCTCAAATTGTTGAGGTGTACAAAGAGCGTCGTACAGGGCGTGAAGTTGAATTCATCATGCCAAACAAGTGCCCTATTTGTGACCATCAAGTTGGAAAAGAAAATGAAAACGATGTTGCGATCAAATGTCTCAATCGATTTTCTTGTAAGGGACAACTGAAGGAAGCCTTGTTGTACTTTTGCTCAAGAGGGGCATTTGACATTGAACACATCGGCCCTAAACTTGTGGACCAACTTTTGGAACATGAAATGGTGCGTGATCTTTCGGATTTGTTTTATTTAAAGCTTGATCAATTGCTTGCTTTGCCACGTTTGTCCGACAAATCTGCTTCGAACATTCTTGAATCAATTGAATTCGCAAAAAAGAAAATCACACTCAGTCGTTTTCTTACAGCGCTTGGCATAGAGCTCATTGGGGTTGTGGCGGCCAAAGAATTGGCGCAGTTTGGGAGCATTCATTATTTTATGAACACACCCAGTGAACAATTGTTTTTAAACCTAAGCGCAAAACATGGTTTTGGTCAAAAAATGGCTTCAAAGGTGTGTGAATTTTTTAATGATGAAAGTCATCGTAAAATCATCAAGCGCATGCTTCAAGCGGGTGTTGACCCAAAACATGAAGATGTGCTTGGCAAACTAAGCGGAAAAATATTTTGCGTCACAGGGACCTTGAATATTCCAAGAGCCGAGATACAAAACATGATTGAACAACATGGAGGTATTTTTAAGAACTCTTTAAGCAAGGATACGCAATTTCTGGTGGTGGGGGCAGATGTTGGCCAAGCCAAGCTTAAAAAAGCATCTCAATATGGCACAAAAACGATTTCTGAAAATGAATTGAAAGCAATGATCAGTTGATGGGTTTAGTCTCATCCATCACTTTGGATAAAATCTCGATCATTTCTTTTTCATCAACATATCCTGAAAAAGAAAGTTGTTGAATGACTTGTCCGTTGGGCTTGATAAAAACGGTTTTTGGTAAACCAGTAACATCGTATTTTTCAAAAAGTGATTTGGTGTTTTCGTCAACCGAGCTCGAATCAATTTTGAGGGCAATGAAATGTTGCTTGATTAAACTTACAACCATCTCATCTTGATAGGTTGTCACATCCATTTCCTTGCAGGGTAGGCACCAGTCGGCCCAAAAATCCAAGATGATGGGTTTGTTTTTGTCCCTGGCCCTGATGAGAGCTTCTTTTTCATCGTTTTGCCATTCGATGTTTTCTCGATGGGGGATAGATTTGCTTTGTTCTTGATCAATGGATTTTGTGTAAAAAAGAATTAATCCAATCAAAAAAAACAAGATTGTGATGGCTGTGGCTTTTTTTTTCATTTTCAAAGGAACTAAATCATGAACACAAAAAGTTATCAATGCAAAGATGCAAGCCAGAAACAAATGATGACTCATCAAGTGTCGTGAAAGATGAAGCAACATAAGCAAAAGCAGCAAAGCGGGTACATGCAAAAATGGGCGCAAGTGTTTGGTCTTGGTTTTTAGAACACTCAATCCGAGCACAAAACCAAAGCACATGGGCAGACTCAAGCTCAAAATGTTTTTCCAAGTGTTTTCGAGTAAACCCAGACAAAAGACAAAGCAAAGTGAAGGCCATGTGCATGAAGACGTGTATAGATAAGCCAGGCTAAAAACATCAAGACCAAATCGTCCTTTCGTTTTTAAGCTCACCTTTGTTCGAAAGGTTTTAAAAAGGTTCAGATTCATCAGGTTAAAGGCCTTTAAAACACTCATAATAAGGACAAAAAGCGTGAAAATTAAAAGCCCATGTACATCCAAAATTTGGATGAGAATATAATGCAAGGGTTGAATAAGCGTTGAAATTAAGGCTTGGCTTGCTAAAAAATAAAATAAAAACAGCAAGTTAGAATTTAGTGATCTCTTGTCTGTTTTATTGGCAATGCTAATAACGCAAGGAGAAAAATTAATGCCAAGGCCCAGTAAAAAGGAAAACAGCAAGTAGATGAATGTAGACATGGGAGGGTTTAAGGTTTTGAGTCCATTTTATTGCTTAATTTTGAGTGTATCCATTCACTCAATCTCAACAGAAATAAACATTTCTAAGTTTAAAGGCAAACGATTAAAACATCTAAGCTTCAATTTAAATGGGTAACTCATTGATATCATTGTAAAGTGAAGACATTGACCTACTTTGTCATTGCATTAAGTCTCTGAAATTGAAGAAAATTTTGACTTGCAAATCTAACTACTTAATTCTATTATATATTTGTTATTGTAAACCAAAGGTAGGAACACATGGCATACACAAAAGCAAGCATCGTTGAAGAAATTTGCGAAAAAATAGGATTGCCCAAAAAAGAAGCGATTGATGTGGTTGAGTTGTTGTTTGAAACCATCAAAAACACATTGGTTGAAAGGGATGGATCGTTGAAAATTTCAGGTTTTGGTACGTTTTCCATTCGTCAAAAAAA
This sequence comes from Bdellovibrionota bacterium, assembly GCA_041918415.1. Taxonomy (GTDB): domain Bacteria; phylum Bdellovibrionota_G; class JALEGL01; order JALEGL01; family JALEGL01; genus JAYRVV01. The sequence goes on from JAYRVV010000052.1 coordinate 6,316, forward strand.
ATCCCGTGTGGGTCGAAACCCACAAACTGGAGAGCAAATGGAAATCACCGCGAGGCGTGTGATCACCTTTAAGCCTTCACAAGTCTTAAGAGACGCACTGAACTCTTAAAGTCATCAATATAATAGTATAAAAATCTAGCCACAAAAAATTTTTTCATTTATAAACAGTCGCCTTTAAAAAAAACAGGTGATGAATGTTATTTGATTACGCCAGTGTTTTGGTTTTTATTCTGTTTGCATTGGGTTTTGTTTTTCTTAACTTAACCCTATCGCGTTTGCTTGCTCCCAAAGTCCCATCTTTTTTAAAAGAAATTCCCTATGAATGTGGTGAGCGTCCGGTCGGAACGCCTTGGATAAGATTTAATCCAAGATATTATTTGTATGCCTTGGTGTTTTTAATTTTTGATGTTGAGATCGCCTTCATGTTTCCATGTGCTGTGGTTTATCGTGACTGGATCAAACAGGGTCAAGGAAAGATCGCATTTGCTGAAGTGATTTTATTTGTTTTTGTTTTGTTGGTTGGATTTGCTTACTTGTTAAAAGCAGGTCATCTCAATTGGGTCAAAAGAAACATGCAGCAAGGGGAGTTTAAAGATGCAGCCTAGTGAAGTGTTGGATTTGTTAAGTCCCTTACTTGGAAAATACATCACCGATAAAGGTCAATTCAGTCAGGCATGGATCAAAGTTGATTCTTCGCATTTGCTTGAAGTTTGCAAAGAATTAAAATCCAATCCAAAAATGAGCTTTGATTTTCTAAGAATGATCGCAGGTGTGGATTACGGTGAGGAAATGGAATTGAATTATCAACTCTTTTCCTATTTAAAACAAATGGAGTTGAACCTGAAGGTTAGGGTCCCAAAATCAGACCCAAAAGTGCCAAGCGTTGAAAACATTTGGGCGGCCGCCAACTGGTATGAAAGAGAAGCATTTGATTTACTGGGCTTTGAATTTCAAAACCACAGTGATTTAAGAAGAATTTTAATGCCCTATGATTGGGATGGTTTTCCGTTAAGAAAAGATTATAGGGAAAAGGAAAGTTACAATGGCCTGCCCACCACAAGAGAATACCTGACGGGTATGCCTAAACTTCCAACGGTTTCATGAGGGGCGATCAATATGCTTCCTGAGTTAACTTATAAGATCGGCCAAGCTGATGTCAGTCTTTTGGAAGACGAGATGGAAATCAACATGGGCCCACAACACCCCAGCACACATGGTGTGTTAAGGTTTAGAACGATCACCGATGGCGAGGTGATTCGAAGAGCCATTCCTGAGATTGGTTATTTGCATAGGGGTATTGAGAAAATCGGTGAGATGGTTGAGTACAACGGTTTTATGCCCTACACGGATCGGGTGGATTATGTCAGTGCGATGACAGCCAACCATGGCTATGCAAGAGCGGTTGAGATTATATTGAATGCACAAATTCCAAAACGCGCACAATACCTCAGGGTGATTGCCGATGAGCTTTGCAGGATTGCGAGCCATTTGATTGCGGTTGGCACATTTCCCATGGACATAGGTGCTGTCACTCCCTTTGTGCATGCGCTTCGAGAAAGAGAAAAAATCAACAATCTCATTGAAAAACTTTGCGGTGCAAGACTGACTTACAATTATGTTCGGATTGGTGGCGTTGCTTTTGATATGCCAGAGGGTTTTGATCAAGAAGTACTAAGCTTTCTGAATCAGTTTGAAAAATTAATGATCGAATTTGATCAACTCATCACGGGAAATAAAATATTTATTTCTCGCTTGGCTCATTTGTGTCCGATCTCAAAAAAAACAGCGATTTCATATGGTTTGGTGGGACCGAATTTACGCGCCAGTGGTGTGAATTGGGATTTGAGAAAAAATCTGCCTTATGCGATTTATCCTGAGTTGGATTTTAATGTTCCTTTGGGAAAAGGCTTTCGAGGCACGGTTGGAGATTGCTATGATCGCTTTATTGTAAGAACCTTGGAAATACAAGAATCGGTAAAAATATTAAGACAATGTTTTAAACAAATACCTGAAGGTGAAATCATGGGCAAGGTTCCCAAAATGATTAAACCAGACAGAAACGAAAGTTATGGCGCGGTTGAATCCGCAAGGGGTGAGTTGGGCTATTTTGTGGTCAGTGATGGCACCAAAAAAGCTTACAGAGTCAAAATCAGATCAGGCAGTTTTTCAGGCATGTGCATCATTGAATCCATTTCAAAAGGCATGATGATTGCCGATTTGGTGGCCTTGATTGCGAGTTTGGATTTAGTGGCTCCAGAGGTGGATCGATGAGCATGGTCGAATGGATGGTTTCGAAAGTTTTGGCACACATGCCCACGGAATTGGCATCACAAGTTCCGGTTGAATTGATTTATTTGGCCGCCATGGTTTTAAGTGCCAGTTTGCTCTTGGGTATGTTTGTTGCGCCCATTGCAGGTTTTTCAACGTACATTGAGCGACGTGTGGCTGCTCGCATGCAGGCCAGAATAGGTTGCAACAGGGTGGGTCCTGAAGGATTGCTGCAGTTTTTAGCCGATGGTTTAAAACTGCTCATGAAAGAAGACAACACACCTCAAGGTGCGGATAAACCCATGTTTAAGATGGCACCCTTTTTGGTGGTCATGGGTGCATTCATGAGTTTTGTTTGCATACCCTTTGGACCAAATCTATTTGTTTCAAACATGAACGTGGGCTTGATGTATTTGATCAGCGTGTCTTCGTTTGCTGTGGTTGGCATTTTGTTGGCCGGTTGGGCATCGAACAACAAATGGTCCTTGTTGGGATCCATGCGTTCAGCCGCTCAAATTGTCAGTTATGAAATTCCCTTGGGTTTGGCCTTGATGGTTGTCGTGTTGATGGCCGGCAGTTTGAACTTGAATGATATTGTTCAAGCTCAATCGGGTGGGCTAAGGCATTGGTTTATTTTTCAGTATTTCCCAGGCCCTTTCATCGCTTTTTTTGTATATTTCATTGCCGCTTTGGCTGAAGTGAATCGCACACCCTTTGACTTACCAGAAGCTGAATCGGAATTGGTGTCTGGTTACAACACAGAATACAGTGGCATACGCTGGGGTATGTTTTTTGTGGCTGAATACGCCAATATGTTTTTGGTCAGTGCCATCAGTGTCACGGCGTTTTTCGGCGGATGGAATCCCTCTCGTTCGCATGTATTGGTTTCAATGACCGCTTTGTTTTTTACTTTGCTTTTGATTTATAAAATAAGCACATACCTTGTTGATTTTACAAAATCAGTTGTTATCAAGAGAAGAAAAGTGTTGCATGCTTTAAACAATACACCCAATCGCAAACTAACCAAACCCGTATGGATTGCACTTGCAGTGATCAGTCTGGCGATGGCTATTTTCATCAACACCATCAGTCACCATCCCATCATCATCGCTTTGATTTTTGTTGGTAAATGTTATTTCTTCGTTTTTGTCATGATGTGGATTCGATGGACGCTGCCCAGGTATCGTGTGGATCAGATGATGGATTTGTGTTGGAAAAAACTAATTCCCATTGCCATGTTCTGTTTGTTGTGGACAGGTTTTTGGATGCTTTGGAGTGTTCAATGAAGCGCAGTGCTTTAAAAAGTTGGTTTGTTGATATTTATGAGGGTGTGAGCACAACCTTAAAAGGTTTTAAAATCACATTTATTTCCATGTTTCGTGAACCGGTCACCATTGAGTATCCAGAAGTCAATGTGGAATCGACATTACCGGCCAGATACAGAGGAATTTTACAAGTGGACATGGACATATGCATCAGTTGTCATTTGTGCGAAACCTCATGCCCGATTGCGTGCATTAAAATCGAAGATGTCAAAGGAACAAAAACTTCAGTGATGAGTAAAGTGACCGGAAAGCCTACGCCAAAAATGAAATACCCAACCCTTTTTGACATTGACATTGCAAAGTGCATGTATTGTGGTCTTTGCACAGAGCCTTGCCCAACGGGCGCCATTCACCACACAAGAAGATTTGAAGGAACAGTTCAAAATGTTTCTGAATTAACGTATCACTATGTCAGCCCAAAAGACCTCGCGTACGCTAAGAACATGCAAGCCAACAAGGTGGACAATCAAGAGAAGGAAGAGGTTGTGGCATGAAAGAAACATTCATTGATTTAGCTTTTTATGCAATTAGCGCGTTGACCATTTTAGGTGCACTTGGAGTTTTGTTTTTGAAGGAACTGCTTCATGGTGCCGTCTGTTTGTTTTTTTCTCTCTTTGGTGTTGCGATGCTTTATGTGATGTTGGGGGCCGACTTTTTGGGTGTCAGTCAGCTTTTGGTTTATGCGGGTGGTGTTCTTGTACTTCTTATTTTTGGTGTATTTTTAACCAGTAAAATCAAAGATCAAACATTGTTTTTTAAAGAACGTAAGCATTTTTGGATCTTGGGTTTGATGGTGTCCTTGTTTTTGTTTTTCATCGTTCAGGCTATGTTAAAAGACGCTCAATTCAATCCATCCAAAGAATCTTTGACGTCGTCAACGGCGGCCATAGGAAATTTGCTGCTTTCAAAATATTTATTACCTTTTGAATTGATTTCATTGTTGCTTTTGTTTGCGATGATCGGTTCGGTTTTGTTGGTGAAAAAAGAGCTGCCGGAGGGTGATGCATGACATTGCTAAGCTGCTTGATCGTGTCGAGTGTTTTGTTTTGCATTGGGATTGCCTGTGTTGTTGTTAGAAAAAACATCATACACATTTTGATGGGAATTGAGCTGGTGTTTAATG
>JAYRVV010000053.1:0-2601 GCA_041918415.1 Bdellovibrionota bacterium
CACTCATTTTTTTGGCCAAATCACCGACCGTGATTGTGTCAGAAATTCGAATGATTCTTTTAAGTGCCTTGGGCACAGTTTGTTCTTTTGGACCGGACCGAACTTGAGGGCTTGAAGACTTTTTCTTTCGCGCTTGATTGAATCCACCCTTAACCTTGTTGACGTCCCTGATCTCAATGATTTCTTTACGACCTAACCCTGTAGGAGCGACGTTTGTAACTTGATCAAATTTCAATGTCGTTGTGACAGTATTGGATTGAGGCTTTGCGGTCTGAGGCTTTGGAGCTTCAAAATGAATACCAACATCTTGGGGTTTGATTTTTTTAAGTGTAGGTCTGACAACAGAAGACTTATTGATGATTTTCTTAACATCCACAACCTGCTGCAAAGGTGTTTGAGTTTCTAAAGGTTCATCCTGCACAACCTGAGTCATCTCTGGCATGGTCTCTTGAGTTGTTTCGCCTGTTTTTTCCAAAACAGGTGTTTCAATCTCTTGAGAAGGATTTGGAGATAAAGCCACATTTTCAGTGGCCACACGACGTCGGATCACTTTACGTGTCACTCTTTCTTCGGTCATCGTCGTTGATTTTTGCGTATCTTTATCTTCCATTGGTTTCCTTAAGTTTCATGCTTAAACGTGTTTATTCCTCTTTGTTTTCAATGTCACCTGAAACCGCCTCCAAAGGAGGCTGTGCCTTAAGGGTCTCTTCTTTTTGAAGCCACTCACGACCAGCGCTTTGTAATGCTAGCACCCGATCAACAGTTAAACCTGTGATGTTTGCGATTTGGTTGGCATCGTTGCTGACCAAAGCTTCGGGTGTTGTGATGCCCTGACTGTACAGCAAGTCAGCCATCGTTGTGTTGACCCCTTCAATTTGATTCAGTCGCAGCTTGTCTTTTTCAGCCATTTCTTTCATTTTTGTTTCAGAATGAATATCCACGTTCCATCCAGTCAGTTTTGAAGCCAAGCGAACGTTCTGGCCTTTCTTTCCTATGGCCAGTGACAGCTGATCATCCGCAACGATCAGTTCCATTTTTTTATTTCTTTCATCCAGCACAACTTTTGAAACTTCAGCCGGCGCAATGGCATTGCAAATGTAACGGGCCGGATCAATGTTGTATGAAACAATATCAATTTTTTCTCCGCGAAGCTCCTGCACCACCGCTTGCACGCGAGAACCTTTCATGCCCACACAAGCCCCGACAGGATCAACGTCAGAATCCCTCGATGAAACAGCAATTTTCGCACGACCACCAGGCTCTCTCGCGGCCGATTCGATTCTCACAACGCCTTCATAAATTTCAGGCACTTCCGTTTCAAACAATTTCACAAGCAAACCAACATGGGCACGTGAAACAACGATTTCGGCGCCCCTGGGTGTCTTGCGCACATCCACCACATAGGTTTGTATGCGATCTCCTGGTCTAAAAATTTCTTTTTGAATTTGCTCTGATTGAGGCAAGATGGCTTCTGTGCGACCCAAATCAACAATCATGTTACCCTTTTCAAACCTTCGCACTATGCCGGAGAGCAGTGTGTTTTTTCGATCTTTGTATTCGTCGTAAATGATCGTGGTTTCAGCTTCTCTAATTTTTTGAATGATCACCTGCTTGGCCGCTTGTGCAGCAATGCGACCCAGTTCCTCAGAATTCATTTTCATACCAATGCTGTCACCCAACTGACAATCTGGATCATGTTTTTTAGCTTCACTGACTTGAATTTCCAAATCTGGATTTTGCACTTGTTCAACAACATTTTTAAACTCAAACAACTCAATTTCCTCGTCCTTTTCGTTAAAGCGAGCTTCGATTTCTTTAGTCAAACCAAAACGCTTTTTTGCCGCCGATAGAAATGCAGATTGTACAGCATCCACAATCACTTCTTTACCAATGCCTTTGTCTTTGGCCAATTGTTCAATTTCGCGATTCAATCCTTTAAACATGTTAAAAACTCCTTAAAGATAAAACAAAAAAAGTGGATTTTCACGTCGATTAAAAAAGCACCGACAAAATCCACTTGCGGGGCGCAATATAGACAAATGCAAGCTTTAAAAGCAAGCTAAAAAAATTACACGCGACATATATTTTTAACCATTTGATATTATTGTGTTATTTTGTTTTATCGTCTTTATGTAATGGTTGACAAGCCGACGTAATTTCCTTAAATTCCACAGGTTTTAATGAGAGTCTAACCGTTCAATACACCTTTGGAGGATCGATGAAAAAATTTACTTTAATGATGCTTGTTATGTTCTTGGCCTTATCCTGTGCCAAAAAAGCAAAACCGTTATCTCAAACAGGATCTGACACATCCAACGTCAGTGAATCTAACTTGGACGCCTCAGGCAGCAATCAAAGCGCCACAGACAGCTCGACAAATTCAAGCACATTGATTGGCAGTTCACCAGTTGTTTATTTTGATTTGGATCAATCCACACTCAATGAACAAGCCCGCGAGCAATTGAAAGCATTTGCTGGCAACATCAAAAATGAATCCTCTCGTTTCACCATTGAAGGACATTGCGATGAGCGTGGCAGCAACGAATACAACATCGCTTTGGGTGAAAAGCGAGCGCGATCCGTTAAAGAATACTTACAAAA
>JAYRVV010000054.1:0-4804 GCA_041918415.1 Bdellovibrionota bacterium
AAAATGCGACCTAAGGGAGCATTTTGACGACAGGGGGATTCGACGAACGGACTGAACCGGGAACCCATCGAAGATGGGTGGTGAAGGAGTTCGGGCCGTAGGCATCTTTTGCAAAGCAAAAGTGACCGGAGGGAAGGCCCCTCTCTCCGCCATTTTTTACTCGTATTTATTTACAATGAAAATTGAGATTTTAAGAAAATCGAGTTGGATTCGAGCCCTCGGGGTTCGTTTGATTGTCGATTGCTTCGCAATCATGGCCATTTGTGTGGTCAAAGATTTTAGATGAGCGAAAGTTATCAATATGTGTCCAGATCTCAAACAGTATTATTCTAATTCCATATGATTGAAATCATGCCATTTTAAAAAAAAATTGATATGTAGAACGGGGAAGTGGGTTTCTTTAAATGCGTAAGTTAACAATGGTTTGGTTCTGGGTGCTGTGTGGAGTTTTTATTGGAACAAGCGTGTACACATTTATTTACGCAAAAGGTTGGTCCTACCTGACCAACGACTCATCTGCCTGTGCCAATTGTCACATCATGAACGAACAGTACACCGGATGGATTCACTCCAGCCATCGTTATGAGATATCGTGTAACGATTGTCACACACCACCAAATATGATTGGAAAATGGTACACCAAAATGAGAAACGGCTTTTGGCATTCATATTATTTTACAGTAGGTGGCTTTCACGAGCCCATATCAATTTCAAATGCAAGTTTGAAAATTGTGGAGTCAGCTTGTCGAAATTGCCACAACAACACAGTTCAAATGATTGATCATGAACCAAGGCAAAGTCAGGAATTGTCCTGCGTGCGTTGTCATGCTTCAGTGGGGCATAAGCATTAGGAGGAAATGTGAAAAAAAATAAAGGTAACATCTGGCTGATGGGTTTGGTTGCGGTGCTAACAATGGGCGTTCTGGCTCTTTTATTCAATGTGTTTGAGAGAAAAACAGAATCAAAAAACCCGTTTTTTAGAGTCGTTGAATTGGATGATACCATCGAAGATCCCTCGATTTGGGGAAAAAATTTTCCCTTGCAATACGACGGTTACAAGCGCACAGTGGATATGGAACGCACACGGTTTGGCGGATCTGAAGCCATTCGTCATGTAATATCTGATCAAGATCCAAGAGATATCGTGACCTCATCGAAGTTGGATGATGATTTAAAAACCATGTGGGCCGGTTATGCTTTTGCTGTTGATTTTCGTGAAGAACGCGGACATGCCTACATGCTTGAAGATCAAATGTTCACACAAAGGCAAGTGGTTGTTAAACAACCTGGAACTTGTCTAAATTGTCACGCATCGGTTTACAACGCTTACCTTAAACTGGGTAATGGAGACATTCACAAGGGTTTTCATGCACTCAATGCTATGCCTTATGAGCAAGCGAAAGATATGGTTAAGCATCCAGTTACGTGCGTGGATTGTCATGATTCAAAAACAATGCAGTTAAGAATCACGCGTCCTGCATTTATGGAAGGGATTAAGCATGTCAAGGCCCTTGAAGGTATCAAAGACTACGATGTGAACACCATGGCCACAAGGCAAGAAATGCGTTCTTATGTGTGTGGCCAATGTCATGTGGAGTATTACTTCAAAGGCAAAGAAAAAACATTAACTTACCCATGGTCCAAAGGTTTAAAGGCCACAGATATATTGTCCTATTATGATGAAACGTCACATAAAGACTGGGTACACAAAATTTCTGGAGCAGAAGTGCTTAAAGCACAGCATCCTGAATTTGAACTGTGGAGCCAAGGTATCCACGCAAGGTCAGGAGTGTCCTGTGCAGATTGCCACATGCCCTATAAACGTGAAGGTGCATTAAAAATCAGCGATCACCATGTGCGAAGTCCAATGCTTAATGTGGCCGGCGCATGTCAGACTTGCCATCATTATCCTGAAAAGGAAATCAAAGCGCGAGTTGAGCGCATCCAAGAAAATACATTTTATACTCGCAACTTGGCGATGAAGGCTCTCAAAGAGTTGATTCATGAAATCGCAAGGAAAAAAGATGATGTTCGATATAAAGATCAGGTTAAAAAAGCACAAGACCATCAAAAACGAGCACAGTTTTTATTAGACTTTGTTGAAGCTGAAAACTCTACAGGTTTTCATGCTCCACAGGAGTCAGTAAAAGTCCTTGCACAATCCATTGATTATTCAAGACAAGGACAGAACGCGTTAAAATAACTTGATCTAAAAAAAGATTGAGAGCTTCATGGCTTGGGGTTAAAAGTAAATCATGAACGAAGATTTGATTTACCTCAGTGGCTTTGGAAACATTCACCATTCGGAGGCGATTGAGGGTGCGTTGCCGACGGATCAAAACTCACCCAAGCAAATGCCTTATGGTTTGTACGCTGAGCAATTGAGCGGATCGGCATTTACACAAGCGAGAAAAGATAACCTAAAAACATGGATGTACCGAATACAGCCATCCGTCGTTTGTGATGCCACAAAAAGGATATCTCATACGGGTATAGACTGCGCTCTCAGTGATGATTGTTTGCCCACACAATACCGGTGGTTTGAGAGAAAAGTTACAGCACAGCCTTTGTGTTTTTTCAATTCACTTGAAATGTACGCAAGTTCTGGAAATTTCATTAGCCAAACGGGTGTCCAGGTTTACACGTATTTGGCAAAGCAAGGCATGCAAGATGAGAGTGCATGTTTTTATGATGGTGAACTTTTAATCGTCCCCCAAGAGGGCGTATTGAATATTCGAACTGAGTTTGGATTACTTGAGGTTAAGCCAAAAGAAATTGCCGTGATACCCAAGGGCATTGTGTTTCAGGTTGCCCTACATTCAACTTTTGCCAGAGGGTATGTCTTAGAAAATTTCGGTGCTCCGTTTGTTTTACCTGAACTGGGTCCCATCGGTGCAAATGGCTTGGCCAACCCAAGGCACTTTTTATACCCAACGGCTTCTTATATTGATGAAAGAAAACCACATCGAATTTATGTCAAAAACATGGGCAAAGTTTTTATGAATCAATTGGGACACAATCCCTACAACGTGGTTGCGTTTTACGGCAATTACTTGCCATATAAATATGACTTAACAAAGTTTAACACCATCAACACGGTGAGCTTCGATCATCCTGATCCAAGCATTTTTACTGTGCTCACTTCACCATCAAGCACAGCAGGCTTGGCCAATTGTGATTTTGTGATTTTTCCAAGTCGTTGGATGGTTGCAAAAAATACTTTTCGACCACCCTATTTTCATCGCAATTTGATGAGTGAATGTATGGGATTGATCGAAGGTCAGTACGATGCGAAGTCTGACGGATTTAACCCTGGTGGTCTTAGCATTCACAACAGCTTTTGTCCGCATGGACCTGATCAAACAACATACGTCAATGCAGTCAACAGCACTGAAGATCCACAATATTATGACAACACCTTGGCTTTCATGTTTGAAAGCCGATACGTTTTTATACCAACTGAGATTGCCATGAAAAGTAAACTTTTAGATTCCAATTACACTCAATGTTGGCAAAATTTATACCCACAGTTTACGGGTAAGAAATAATCACCAAACCGCTGTTTGTATTGCCATGGATGGATATGTCCAGCGGCCAGGCAAAGGGCGTTAAAGCTACGCCCATGGATGGTGTAAAAGTAGAAGTAAAACCAAGATTTTCAAAAGGCAACGATGCAATTCCATCAAGACTGATTTCTTCTTCACCTACTTTTCTTTTGGTTTGCATGCGAATGTTTCTGATGTGGCCAGTGACGTCATCAATGTATTGATCTTTAAGTGAATGTTTTTTTGAAATGTTTTTGCTTTTATTGTCCAGCACCAACGTTGCATAAAAGTGTGCCAACAAGTCAAAAAAATTCTCTCCTGTGCTTTGTTCAATGTTGGTGATGCCTGTAAGCTTCGATGTCATCAATGTTTTGATCAGATTCATGCCTTGCCCAGTGAATTTTTGTGTTTGATTGGCTAAGAATTGGACATCACCGTTTTGTTGTAAAAGATACAGAAGAAACAACAACATTCCGCCTCGCTGAGCAAGGCCATCGCCGTTTTGATCAAAAGGCTGACACGATTCATTTTCTGAAGTTAAGCCCTTATTGGTCAATGAAGTTGTTTGAAAACATTCTAAAAATATTTTAACCAGTAAAGGTGTGCAAACCCCAAAGCCCGTTATTTCTTCAGCCAAATGTGCAAGACCCTCATTCAAAAAAGTTTCCTCAAAAACGAGTTCGGCATTTGATTGTGTTCGCTTCGGTTGATAAGTTTTGTTGGAAAAGTGAATCAAATGAAAAACTTCATGAGCAATGGTCGCATTGAGTAGTGAAATGTCTTCGTCTGGATTGGGTATTTTAAGATAGAGTATTTCTGCCTGATTTGAGAGAGTTCCAACGCCTGAAATGGATGAAATGATGTCCAATGGTCTAAAAAATCCCAAAACGCCTGTTCCCATTTTTTGTTCAGATGTGAAAAATAAAATGATTTTTTTATTTTGATCGATGTCACTTTCGTTGCCAAACAAAATTCTTAATCTTGGCAAGGTGATTCGATTGAATGTATCCGATACGATCAATACTGTTTGTTGATCCAATTCGTTCAAATGTCTTCCATCAACAAAGACGGAAACGTTTTCATTCGAAGTCACAAGTTGGCCTGTGATGACTATGTTTTTTTCATCTTGAAATGGGGAAAATATTTCCATTTCGGTTTGAGTCTTTTGCAATTTGTAAGATACGTTGGTTTGTTGTGTTTTTGGCCAGATGGAGTGCGCAACCTGTTCGTGGGCAAGTTGAGGGTATAAATGTTGTAGC
>JAYRVV010000055.1:0-2435 GCA_041918415.1 Bdellovibrionota bacterium
ATATTTTAAAGGTCGATGATGAAATACAAAACCGTCAAATTCAAAAGCTCAAACGTTTTAAAAAATCCAGAGACCAATCAAAGACCATGGCATCATTGAACACATTAAAAGAAAAATCGACATCAAACGAAAATTTAATGCCCTACATACTGTTATGCATCCAAAACAAGGCTACGCTGGGTGAGATTTCATCTTGTCTTAAGGAATCATTCGGTTCTTTTGACCGAATGTAGAATCGTCTATATTTTTTTCGTCCACTTTAAGAAAGCCAGTTGCGATTAAGGTTAGTAAATACAGCAACAACAAAGGTGTGGCCATCATCACCATGGAAGGAACATCTGCCGGTGTCAGTACCGCAGCAATGATCAAAATGCTGATCACAGCGCCTCGCCAACCATCGATCAATGTTTTTCGCTTCACCAAACCTGTCATCACCAAAACAAACAATATCAATGGTAATTCAAAAGCCAAACCAAAGCCCAGCAACAAGATCACAGAAAAATCATAATAATCGCTCATGCGTATGTTGGTTTGAATCAATTGGCCTTCGGTTAATCTTAATAAAAATTCAAAACTTTTAGGAAAAACAAAAAAATAACCAAACAGGGCGCCTCCAATAAAAAAAACGCTTGCCAAGAAGACAAATGGAATCAACCAGTTTCTCTCATTAGGTTTTAATCCTGGAGAAATGAATTTCCAGACGTGGTAAAAAACAAAAGGGCTGGTGATGAAAAATGATGTTAAAAACGAAAGCCTCACATAAACGAAAAAACTCTCCATCAACGTGATGCCTTGAAGCACGGCCGGTTTTTGAAAAACCTTAACGAAGGTTTGATCAAAAGGAATTCTAAGTAAGTTAAAAACATCTTTAGAAAAAGCAAATGCAATAAAAAATCCAATAACATAAACAAAAGCCACTTTGATGATGCGCGAGCGCAGTTCACCAAAATGCTCAAAAACACTCATGCGTTTTTCATTCATTATCTTTGTTTGGTTTGTTTTCTTCTTCGATTTGCGCCATTTTTTCCATGTTCTGAAATTCTGTTCTAAGCGAATTTTTTAATTCATCCGCAAACAAACGAAAGCGTTTAATCACCACCGCGATCTGCTTTGCAATTTTTGGTAAACGCTCAGGTCCATAGATCACCAAAGCTATAAACAAAATCACCAATACTTCAAAAAAACCCAAGCCAAACACAATCAAGCCGTGGCTTGTCTAACTGAGCCTCTTTTACCCGTAGCGGTGTTGACCGAAGGCAGTGTTTTTGAGGAAGAACGCGCAGCTGCCTTTTTGTTCGCCGCCGCTTTGTGGGATGAAGGTTTCGCCGCTTCCATGCCGTTGAGCATTTCCTGAGATTTTTTCTTTTCTTCCACAACAATGAATTTTTCTATGGCCCTGTGAAGATTGACGTCTTTGGCATCTTTTCGAAGCATTTCAAGCACGTCCATCGTTTTACCCGATGTCTCGTTGACCAAAGCACCTTCGGGTGTGAACAACACTTTGGGCACCTCTCGAAGCAGGGTCATTTCTTCAGGCCCAACAAACGATATTTGGCCAATCGAACCATCAAAAGAATAACTTGGGATTTGCACCGCGCCGTCAAGGTTGTCGTTTGTGCTGGTTTTGATAAGGGTTTGATAATTGTCAATCATTTGCTTGGCTCGCACCACGGTTAATTTTTTTCTGTTTGCATATGGATCGGCAGCATTGATTGCCGGATGGTATTGTATAAAACGAATGTGTAGTTTTCGATCTTTGATCAGACGTGCAAAGTTCACCACTTCGTCATCGTTGATACCCTCGAGTAAGAAAATGTTTATGCGAACATCCAAATAATTGAGTCGTTCGGCTTTTTCAACACCGTCCAAAACACGATACAAACTATCGGTGCCTGTGATTTTTTGAAACTTCAAAAAACTCAAACTGTCAAAATTGATGTCCACTTTTCTAAGGCCATATTTTCTTAGTGCATCGGCATAAGATTTTAAAAAGGTACCATTGGTCACAAGCAATACTTCCTCAATGGCCTTGTGCGCGTTGGCTGATTTAACAAAGCTTGCTGCATCTTTTCGAAGCAGAGGTTCTCCACCAGAGATGTGCACACGTCTGACACCAAGCTCACCCATGATTTTAACCAATTTTGTAACATCAGAAGGAACAATTAACTTGGCGGGTTTGATCAAATCCTTGAATTTACCCATGGGTCGACAATAAAAACAATTAAGGTTACATTCACCAGTGATAGACAATCTTAAAATTTGGGCTTTTGGAAGGGTTTGTTCATCTTTGATCAATGTCGCCATTAAAACTCCTTTATCTTTGCCAGTGTTGGTCTTTTAAAACCAGCGTTCTATATTCAAACGTCATGAGACTTGTCAAGGACGTATCTTGATGCAGATTAAACCCTTGATTCCAAAAGGTTCGCGATGCGTTA
>JAYRVV010000056.1:0-6015 GCA_041918415.1 Bdellovibrionota bacterium
AATCTTCTCGCCCCGACCATTATAAAAACTCAATTTTTCATTTCAACTCTAACAGCATACTCCACTGAATTATTCGAACTTTGGAAGGAAGTTTTAGTTAATTCGGGGGACACACGACTGGACCCGAATTAAATTGCTAAAGCACACGGTTCATTTGAAGGATGTTGATGGATTTTGTTTGCTTTAACAAACGGGGTTTGATCACTTACACCGAAAAAGGATACATGGCCGTGGGCATCAACTGCATGCAAGATGCACAACAGCCATCGTCGGCTTTGTATGATAATATTTTTTACACGGGTACATACACCATCAAAGATCAAACGGTGATCCACCATATTCAAAACAGCAATGATCCCATGTATTACGGCAAAGATCTAACAAGAGATTTTAGATGCTTAGATAGCAAAACAGTCGTTTTAACAGGCAAAGGCAAGGCTGGTCGTTTGGTCAGGCTGACATGGACAAAGCTTAAACAAGCATCAAAAACGAAATAACATTATTATCTGAGACACATGATGGTTCAAATTTGAGACAATTCGTGAGATACACGAATTTTAAAAACGCTTGTAATCGGTTCAGTGTTTGTGTTAGACGACAGCCCAAATGAAAATCATCAATATTATATTAGTGGCTTTGCTTGCTTTTGCTTCGTCTGCCCAAGCGTCACCCAAAATTGATCTGGTCATTCTAGGTGGACCCATCGTCACGATGGATAAAAACAGAACCGTTATTCAAAGCGGAGCCATCGGGATCAATAAAGGTCGAATTGTGTATGTGGGGCAAAGTGAACAACTCCCATACAAATCGAAAAAAACATTGGTTGCCAAAGATCGGTTGGTGGTGCCCGGTCTGATCAATGGTCATACACACATCTCAATGACGTTGCTGCGCGGAATTTCGGATGATCTGGATTTAACAGATTGGCTTACCCAACACATTTGGCCTGCAGAATCGAAAATGAATTCACAGGATGTTTTTTTTGGAGCTTTGGCAGGCTGTATCGAAATGATTCAATCGGGAACAACCACATTTGTGGATATGTATTTTTTTGAAGACAGTGTCGCTCAAGCGATTGACCAATGTGGTCTGAGAGCCATCTTAAGCACAACTTACTTGGATCATCCAAACCCCGAAAATAGAGAGGTTAACAGTCAAACGCGGTGGAACCGTTTCTTAGAAATCTGGTCAAGATTTTATGAACAGTGGAAAAACCATCCAAGAATCACGCCCGCGATTGGACCACATGCCCCTTACACCGTTTTACCTGAACATCTTCAAGCGCTTACAAACTTAAGTCTGCAATACAACGTTCCCCAAGTTATTCATGTTGCAGAGACAGAAGGAGAAGTGCTTCATATTAGAAGCTTTACCAAGCAAAACTTATCAAGTCCCGTCCAATACCTTGCATCACTGGGATCACTCACCCACAAGACGATTGCGGCTCATGTGGTATGGACCGAAGCTTCAGATCAAGAAACATTATCAAAGCACAAAGTCGGTGTTGCACATTGTCCACAATCGAATCTTAAACTTGCTTCCGGCATTGCAGATGTTGAAGGTTTTGTTAATCATCATGTGTTCGTTTCTTTAGGTACGGATGGTGCTGCTTCAAACAATGACTTAAATCTTTGGGAAGAAATCAATCTGGCGGCCCTCTTACCTAAGGAAAAATATAAAGATCCAAAAAAAGGAAATGCACAACAGATATTTGCATTTGCAACGATTGAAGGGGCCAATGCCATTCACATGGGTCATGAAATAGGATCGATCGAAGTCGGAAAACGTGCAGATCTTATATTGATTAGTCGCGAAGGGATGCATCATCAACCTTATGAAGACAACTATTATTCAGAATTGGTTTATGCAACAAAGTCCTCAGATGTTTTGACCACCATTGTTGATGGACACATCTTGATGGAAGAGAGAAAAATAAGAAAAAATTTAATCAATGCCCAACAAGTGCGTGCGGAGCTATTAAAAACGCGCCAGAGGCTTCAATAACGGTTGCGGGCAATGTGGTGAAAAGTTAGGAAAGTCGTGAAAATAGGGTAGACGTTTGATTGAGATAAAGATCTTCTAAGGTTTGTGTTTTTGTAATCGTTTGCATCAAAGGCTTGACTCAGTGATGAAAGTCTGATTTAAGAGGACCTAAGAAATCAGCTGGGAAAAATAGATTCTCAGAATCGATCATTCTTACAAGCATCCCAAAACAGCTCGAACACACATTAAAACTTGGGTTTAATGTTTTTGTGGATCAATAAACCTTAAAAGGAAGTAACAAACATGATGAATTTAAGAGAACTTAAAGAGAAAAAAATTAACGAATTGACTGCATTGGCCAAAGATATGGATATCGAAGATGTTGCTGGGCTACGAAAACAAGAACTTATATTTGCCATTTTACAGGCCGCCTCAGAAAAAGACTCCGCCATTGTGGCCGAGGGTGTGCTTGAAATTTTACCAGACGGATTTGGTTTTTTACGCTCTCCAGATTACAATTATTTACCTGGCCCTGATGATATTTATGTGGCTCCCGGCCAAATTCGAAAAAACAATCTTCGCACAGGCGACACCATTCGTGGAACCATCCGACCACCCAAAGATTCAGAGCGCTATTTTGCACTTTTACAAATTGAAAACATTAACTTTGATGATCCTCAAGCCAATCGCGATAAAATCTTTTTTGACAATTTAACGCCTCTTTACCCAAACGAACGTCTCAAATTGGAGGCTTTCCCAAAATCATTTTCCACGCGCGTGATGGATTTGATGTGTCCCATCGGTAAAGGCCAGCGTGGCTTGGTTGTTTCACCTCCACGTGCCGGTAAAACCGTCATTTTGCAGGACATTGCCAAATCGATCACCAAGAATCATCCCGAAGTTGAGCTTTTGGTTTTGTTGATCGATGAACGCCCAGAAGAAGTTACCGACATGGAACGTACAGTGAGCGGCGAAGTGGTCAGCTCTACGTTTGACGAGCCTGCATCGAGGCACGTTCAGGTGGCCGAAATGGTGATTGAAAAAGCCAAGCGTTTGGTTGAGCACAAAAAAGATGTCGTGATTTTGCTCGATTCGATCACTCGATTGGCCAGAGCATACAACTCCGTCATTCCTCCATCGGGAAAAATTCTCTCCGGTGGTGTGGATTCCAACGCACTTCACAGACCCAAGCGATTTTTCGGTGCCGCTCGAAACGTTGAAGAAGGTGGAAGTTTAACGATTGTGGCGACCGCCTTGATTGATACCGGTTCACGTATGGACGAAGTGATATTTGAAGAATTCAAGGGCACCGGTAACATGGAAATCGTGCTGGATCGCAAATTGGCCGATCGACGCATGTTTCCAGCTATAGACATCAATCGATCTGGAACAAGAAAAGAAGAGTTGTTATTGGATGAAAAAGTTCTCAACCGTGTATGGTTGCTAAGAAAGCTTTTGCAACCCTTAAACGGTGTGGACGCCATGGAATTTCTCATGGACAAACTCACAAAAACCAAGAGCAACGAAGAATTTCTTGAGTCAATGAACCATTAATGTGGATTGACGCAACAAATTAAAAAATTTTAAGCTTAAAATTTTTGTGCTTGCAATCAATAATTTCAAGCTGTTATACTTCTATCCAAGATGACAAAATCCAGTTTAATTGAATTGCTAGCCGAAAAGACAAAACTTCCTAAAAAACAAGCTGAAACCGTGGTGGATTGTATTTTTAATTCCATGATTGAAGCCATGAGAAATGGCGATCGAATCGAAATTCGTGGTTTTGGCAGTTTTAAAGTGAAAACCTATAAACCTTACCTGGGTAGAAATCCAAAGACAGGTGACAAAGTAGAAGTCAAACCCAAAAAATTGCCTTTTTTCAAGGTTGGCAAAGAGCTTCGCGAATTGGCCAATTCTAAAAAGCCATCCGATCAAAAAAATTGATGCGTTAAAAAGCCACTTTGGGAGCCTGCTTTTCTTTAGGCTGGGTGATTCTAAAAGGGCTTGCGTGTGCATGGTTGGACAACGACGCCACTAAAACATTGGGAAAGGTCTCTCTGTAAGTGTTGTAGGCCATGGCCGAATCGTTATAGGCTTGTCTCGCAAAGGATATTCGATTTTCTGTCGACAACAATTCTTCCATGACGTTTTGAATGGTTTGGTTGGCTTTGAGTTCAGGGTAGGACTCAACGACGGCCATGAGCTTGTTTAAACCCATGGACAAATTGGATTCAAGACCTTCAAGGTTTTGCATGAGTTGATCGTTGCCCGGTTTTTTGGCCATGGCCTGACTGGCCTTAAAGGCCGCGTTTCTTGCAGTCATCACGGCCTCAAGCGTTTCTTTTTCATGTTTTAAATAGGCCTTTGCGCTATCGACCAAGTTGGGAATCAAATCGTATCGGCGCTTAAGCTGAACATCGATTTGTGCATAGGCGTTTTTAAATTGATTGGCCAACTTAACCAGGCGGTTAAATATATATATAAAAAGCAAAACCGATAAAACAATAAACCCAAGAAAAACAATGGTGAAGATCATGGTGGATAAGATTACAGGTTTCTAAAAAGATCAACAAGTTTGGCGACCGATTCAATCGAATGGTATTTGAAGTCCTTGGGTGTGGGTTCAATCACAGGGCCAAAGGCCTTTTGAAAGCCAATCTTTTTTGCTTCTTTTAATCTTTGATCGATCATGGAACATGTTCGGATTTCCCCCGTCAATCCAATTTCTCCAAAGACCACAGCATCGTTTAAAAAGGGGATGTTTAGGTAACTGCTCAGCACGCTGCAAGCCACGGCAAGGTCGCAAGCGGGCTCAGTCATTCTTAATCCACCGGCAACATTGATGTAAACATCCTGATTTGAAAGAGTGACCTGTGCCTTTTTCTCCAAAACGGCCAAAAGCATGGTGAGACGATTTTTATCAAAGCCCACGGTGTTCCTTAAAGGCATGCCAAAAGCGCTTTGGGTTGAAAGTCCCTGAATTTCAACCAACAAGGGGCGTTGACCTTCTATGGTTGGGAAAACAGAGCAACCCGCGATGCTTGTGTTACGAGTTGAAATAAAAAGAGAGGATGGATTTTCAATTTCCTTCAAACCATTTTCCCGCATTTCAAACACACCAATTTCGTTGGTTGGGCCGAATCGATTTTTCAACACCCGTAAAATTCTGTTGTTTTGCAATGATTCCCCTTCAAACTGAATCACGGTGTCAACCAAGTGCTCAAGGGTTTTTGGGCCGGCCAAATGCCCATCTTTGGTGATGTGACCGACAAGAAACATGGCAATGCCAAGCCGTTTGGCCAGTAAAATCAATTGATGCGCAACCTCTTTCACTTGAGAAATGCTGCCGGGCACAGAGCTTAATTCATGGCTGTAAAGCGTTTGAACGGAATCGATGACCACAATGCTGGGTTTAACATCCTCAATGGCTTTGAGGATGGGGGTTAAATCGGTTTGGTTGAGTAATTGAACATTCGCTTGAGAAAACCCCATGCGATGTGCTCGCATTTGTATTTGCTCAAACGACTCTTCGCCAGAAACATACATGAGGGGTGATTGATCCAAAGATTGAAATGAGCAGAGCACTTGAAGCAGCAAAGTTGATTTTCCAATACCTGGGTCGCCGCCCACCAAAACAACGGAACCCTTTGTTAAACCTTGGCCCAATACCCGATTGAGCTCCCCAAAAGGTAAAATGAGTCTTTGTGTTTGGTCTTCGCTAAATTCACTGAGCGTTTTGATTTCATATTTGCTTTGTATGGACGTTTGCGTTTTGGTCGAACTGACCATTTCCTCAACAAATGAATTCCAAGTGTCACACTCAGGACAACGCCCCATCCATTTGCCTGTGGTGTAGGAGCAGTGTTGACAAACAAACTGTGATTTGATTTTCAAAGCCCAAATATCTAATCAGTCCGTCAAGGCTAGTCAACATCAATCTTGTGTGTTTAGAGGCCAAGCAAAATCATGTTTCAAGTTCAATCCGTTGCCAAAGTTTTGTTTTAATACTTTTAAAAATATTTTAACGATTTC
>JAYRVV010000057.1:0-1509 GCA_041918415.1 Bdellovibrionota bacterium
AGTAAGTTTTCCTTAAAGATTTCAAGGTATTCTTGACTGATTGGGGCAAGCAAGTTTACTCTAACAATGTGATGCTGGTTAAATGGTTCTATGCTGGGTGGTTTTGCACCCAACAAGGAGAAAACAATGAGTGCCAGCGTGAGTATAGATTTTGATATTTTGGATTGATCAAGCATCAAGGAAAGGTTTAACGAAAAGATCATGAAGACGCTACTAAAAATGTTTATTGGGGTATTAATTTTGTCGGGGTTAATCTTTTTAGGATTGCAATTGGTGCAGAAAGATGAGGAAACGGCTGCTCCTGTCGAAACGCCAACCGTGACTCAAACTCCAGAGCAAAGTTATAGCATCAAAGATTTAACCATCACACAGGGTCCTAAGGGTGAAGGCCATGCGGTGATTCAAATCAAAGATATTTCCACTACACCGTTTAGTGCGACGGCTTCGGAAGATTCCAAAACTTTAACCTATGTTTTTCCAAGCGCCACTTTGGCCATGGAAAAAAGAATGTTTCCTGCGCCCCATCCTTTGATTCAATTGATTGAAGTGTCTGAGTTGACTGATCAAGCACAAGCGGGCACTCAAGTGAAACTGAGTTTCAATGAACCTGTTTTGGCGACCAATCAAACGGTTGAGACATTGTTGACGATTGACATTGAAAAAATTGAAGTGCTTGCACAGGAGCCTACACCACAGGCCAAAGCCATCAGCCCTGTTTCTAAGCCCAAACCAAAAATCAAAAAATCGACCAGCACGGTTAAAAAACCAGTGATCATCGATGAGCCCTTGGTTCAGGATAAGGGCTTTATTGACGATTTGGCTGTGCCTGAACAGCAAGCAGCGACCACCACCACACCTCCTATTGTTAAAGAGGAGCAAGCACCAAGCTCGAATGAATTTCCGGTGGACGATCTTTTAGGTTCACCAAGCACAAGTTCTCCGATTGATGAGTTGCCCATTGAGCCACCTTTAGCTGAAAAGTCTGTCGGCATGTTGCCTCAGCAGGATATTGATATGGGAAAAATCACTTCCGGCATGCCATCCATTGATGGTGTTGTCGTTTCAAACCAAGCGGGCTTAACACGCATCGTCGTGCAAAGAAGTAAACGTGTTTCATTTAAAGTGTTGCCGCAAAGAAACCCCAATCGACTGGTTGTGGATTTTTTAAACGCAGTCAATCGATTGCCCAAAGATCAGGGAGGCGTACCTGGAACCAAAGTGTCAAAGATCACTTCTGAACAGTTTGTGGGTCCAGAGGGAACCATCAGCCGTTTAACCTTTTATTTAAACGGAGCCTTACCGGGTAAGAACGATTTGATGAAGGAAAACCGAGAACGCGAATTCATCTTGGATATTCCTTAATCCTTGCAGTTCATGAATTGTAAAAAAGACGCCTAAGGGCGTCTTTTTTATTTTATTTTCCCTGCAAAATGCTCCTTTGGGTCGCATTTTGCCAGATTGAAGCTGAGAATTTTGATGAAAGTTTATAGCGTGCAAAACTTGAGATGG
>JAYRVV010000058.1:0-3383 GCA_041918415.1 Bdellovibrionota bacterium
ATTTCTAAGGCTTGCAGTCTATCTTGAAAAAGCCATGAGCTTGCAAAAGAAAGTTAAAAGTGCCATGGCTTATCCGGTCACCATTTTGGTTGTTGCGGTGGTGGTAGTTGCGGTGCTCTTGGGTTACGTTATTCCCATTTTTGAAAGCATGTTCAAAGAATTTGGTAACGCAGAACTGCCGATGCCCACGCAAATAGTGATCGCATTTTCAAAAGGTTTTAAATCCAATTTTATTTTTATTGCCGCGGGTGTTGGTGCGCTCATTTATGGAGCGAAAAAGTTTTATACGAATCCAAAGGGTCGAGTGATTGCCGATCGAACGTTTTTAAAATTGCCAGTGTTTGGGTCATTGATTCGTAAGGTAGCTGTGGCAAGGTTTTCTAGAACATTGTCGACCATGCTCACCAGTGGTGTTTCGATTTTGGAAGCCTTAGACATTGTGGGTAAATCGGCAGGTAACAAGATCATTGAAAAAGCAATCTTCGATGTGAAGAACTCAATTAGCCAAGGTAAAACCATGGCCGAACCTTTGGAAGAAAGTGGCGTATTTCCCTCAATGGTTTGCCAAATGATAGGTGTGGGTGAGGCAACAGGTGCAATGGATGCCATGCTCAATAAAATTGCTGATTTTTACGAAGAAGAAGTTGACACAGCCGTTGACGCCTTAACGTCAATGATGGAACCCATGATGATGGTGTTTTTAGGTACGATCATTGGTGGTTTGGTCGTGGCGATGTACTTGCCAGTGTTTAAATTGGCCGGTGCGGTTGGTGGCGGATAAAATGCTTTTCTCTTTGCAAGAACCGCTCGGTATAGCTCGCCGTTTAAAATTGCAAAGCACACTTAGATTAAGCGTGGCTTTCACGTTATGTTTTTTCACTCTGGTCTTTCAACCTGGCTTGGATGCAGGAATTTTAACATACGAATTTTTCGCAACATTTCTCATGACCCTGGTGCATTTTGGTGTTTGCATCTTTTTTTTTCTGTCGACGAGGTTGACAAGGGTTTTGGGTTTCAACGGGTATGCGTATTTACAAATTGTTTATGATGTACTGTTTTCGACCATCTTAATCTATTTAACTGGTGGCATTGAAAGTGAATTCAAGCTGATGTACGCACTTTCGATATTCAGTTCGTCATTTTTAATGTTCAAAATGGGTGCAATTTTGTGTTCTGTTTTAAGCGCATTGTTTTACACCTTGTTGATCAACCTTTTGTTTTCAAGACAAATTCCAATGCTTTTTTCAAACACTTGGAATGTCTCTCAATGGTCGTTTCACGATGTCAGTCAATCGATGATGCTCAACGTTATTGTGTTTTTGGTATTGGGCTTTGTGGCCGCAAAAATTTCAGAGCAACTTAGACAATCGCAGGCCAGGGCGCTTGAATCACACCTTCAAGTTGAGCAATTGAAGGATTTAATGGCGCACATGTTAAGTTCACTTCAAAGTGGTATTTTTGTATTGAACGAAAAAGATGAAGTGCTGTTTTGGAATGAACACGCACAAAAAATCACGGGCATCGAAAGAATGCAGATGATCGGTAAGAACATTCAGGATGTTTTTTATGATTTTAAAAAGCGTTCAAATGAAAATAAATCAGACAGTTTCGAAATGGATTTTTTTAAATTTGATCAAGTAAGATACCTTAAGTTTTCCAAACATCCCTTGCTTGACAATGCACAACTGGACATCAAGGGTGTGCTTTACACGTTTGAAGATCTAACTGAAATCAAAGAATTGGAGCAAAAAGCTTCTCAGGCCAAGCATTTGATGGCTTTGAGTCATATGTCTTCGAGGATGGCTCATGAAATCAGAAACCCACTGACGGCTATTTATGGAGCCGCACAAATTTTGACTCAGGAATGTAAGTTAAGTGAAGAGAACCAAACACTATTAAATTTGGTGCAAAAGGAAACAGAAAGACTCAATTCATTGCTGTCAAAGTTTTTGGATTATTCCAAGGAATTGAGATTTGATTTTGCGGTCACAGATTTTAGTCAATTGCTAAGTCATACTGTAGCCTTGTTTCAAAAAGGCAAAGATCAGTTAAACATTAATGCAAGCATCGAGCCTGGTCTGATTCTCAAGGCCAATGCCAATGAGTTAAGCCAGTTGGTGTGGAACCTTCTTGAAAACGCTTCAGAAGCCATGGGACATCAAGGTCAAATTGATGTGGCACTGTATCGAAGCGGTGAAAAAATCGAATTTCAAATTAAAGACCGGGGGCATGGTATTTCTGACGATATCAAAGAGAAAATTTTTGATCCCTTTTTCACTACAAAACCAAAGGGCAACGGCCTTGGACTTTCGGTTGTGTCTAAAGTTGTCAATCATCATCAAGCCCATTTGGAAATTCAGTCAACTAAAAATCAGGGTAGTGTGTTTACCATACACTTTAGCAATCTAGCTTCAAACAAAGAAGTGGTGGTTTCGTGAGTAAAATTTTAATCGTTGATGATGAGCCATCAATCCTTGAGTTTTTAAAATTGTTGTTGGAGCCGCTCGAGTACGAAGTGAGCGTATGCATGGATTCTGTTCAAGCACATCGGATGATCGAGCAAAGTGAGTTTGATTTGATGCTGACAGATCTTTCCATGCCTCACTTTAGCGGAACCGATCTCTTGGAAAAATCAATTCGATTACATTGGGATAGACCGGTCATCATGATGACCGCATTTGCAACGGCAGAATCTGCGATCTTGGCCATGAAAATGGGAGCCTATGATTACATCATGAAGCCGTTTAAGGTAGAGGAAGTCAAAATCACCATCAAAAACGCCTTGGAGAAAAGAAATCTACTTAGAGAAAACAAAATATTAAAAGCCAAGGTGAATCAAAATAACCCCCTCAAAACACTCGTTGGACAATCTGAGGCTATCGTAAAAATCTCTGAAATGATCAAGCATGTGTCAACCTTGAAGTCCTCTATTTTAATTTATGGCGAAAGCGGAACGGGTAAGGAAGTTGTTGCAAGAGCCATTCATCAATCAAGTGGCAAAAGCCAGAGTCCCATGGTTTCCATCAACTGTGGTGCTTTGCCTGAAAACTTGATTGAGAGCGAGCTGTTTGGTTTTAAAAAGGGCGCATTCACGGGCGCTGAACATGAGAAAATCGGCTTGATTCAGGCCGCAGATGGTTCCACTTTGTTTTTGGATGAAATTTCTGAAATGCCACTTCATTTGCAAGTGAAACTTCTTAAAGTCTTGCAAGACAAAGAAGTGAGAAGTTTGGGTGATGTAGAATCCAAGCCGGTCGATTTTAGATTGCTGTGCGCAAGCAATAAGGATCTTGAGGAATTGGTGAAGTTGGGTAAGTTTCGACAAGATTTGTACTACAGACTCAACGTGATCTGTATGAAGATCCCTCCATTGAGGGAACGCA
>JAYRVV010000059.1:0-3347 GCA_041918415.1 Bdellovibrionota bacterium
TTAATTTTTCAAGGTTCAATGACCGTTTCCATTTTCGCGCCTATGGCACACTGTTTTTGTATAAAAACCTTTTGCTCACAACAGGTATGGACGACATATTGTCCAGAAATGGCAACAAAAACTTTTTCGTGGGTGCAGGTATCCAATTTAGAGACAATGATTTTAAAGCACTCTTACCTGCAATGGGCAATGCACTCTGAGCATTTAAAACCAATCAAGCGCTGCTTGATCAGCGTTCATGACAAAAGTGGTTTGTTAAACCTGGTTCAGGCTTTATCTAAGTATGAAATTGAAATTATCTCGTCCGGTGGAACCTACAAGTATCTTTGCGAACATGGGTTTAAACCCACTTCTGTTGCTGACGTGACACAAGAACCTGAAATTTTAGATGGACGAGTTAAAACTTTGCACCCCAAAATCCACGGTGGCTTATTGGCCAGAAGAGATGACCCTAAACACATGTACACCCTTCAAGAAAGGGGCATCCAAACCATTGATTTGGTCATCGTCAACCTCTACCCTTTTGAAAAGACGCTCTTGCAAGGCAAGCCACACGATGAAATCATTGAAAACATCGATGTTGGAGGACCCACCATGTTACGATCGGCCGCTAAAAATCATCAGGACGTCTGTACGGTTTGTCACCCTGATCAATACCCCACGCTCATTGAACACCTTAGAGCTCATCAAGGGGCAACGAAACTCGAATTAAGACAAACGTTCGCTCAAGAAGTGTTCAAGCTCACATCCAGATACGATCAATGTATTCACCAATATTTTTCAAACTTGCCTCAATCCTCGACCGTTGAATTAAGTCTCAAAAGCCATCAAACATTAAGGTATGGAGAAAACCCCCATCAAACAGCTTCGTTTTATCTGGATTCAAGTGCAGTCAAGTCCATGGTGGATGGACAGATTCAAGGCAAAGAATTATCTTACAATAATCTCTTAGACATTCATTCGGCCCTTTGTTTAATTTTCGAATTTAGGAATGAAATGTCAACCGCCATCATCAAACACAACAACCCTTGTGGTGTGGGTTTGTCAAAAAATAACCTCTTGGAATCCTATTTAAGAGCATTCAGTGCAGATAAGGTCTCTGCTTTTGGATCGGTCATTGCTTTTTCAAAGCCCTTGGATGAAGAGACCTGTCTTCAATGCACACAAACATTCACTGAAGTCATATTGGCTCCGGGATTTTCCAAAGAGGCTCTTTCCATTTTAAGCAAAAAAAAGAATTTGAGGGTTTTACCATTTGATTTTGAAAGTGTTCAAGCCATGAGGAAAAAACCCAGTATCAAAACCGCACTGGATGGTTATTTAATCCAAGATTTTGACAACGCTGACGAAAACATTCGCGCCTTAAAGGTTGTCACACAGTTAAGTCCTTCTGACCAGGCTTATGATGCACTCACTTTGGCTTGGAAAGTGGCCAAGCATGTTAAATCCAACGCCATCGTACTGGCCAACCATGAACAAACCCTTGGCATTGGTGCCGGTCAAATGAGTCGCGTGGATTCAACAAAAATTGCTTCCATCAAATCCGTACACCAACAAGGTTTAATCGCCATGGCCTCAGATGCATTTTTCCCGTTTAGAGACAGCATTGACCATGCCAAATCCATTGGGGTTCAAAGCATCGTTGCACCTGGTGGCTCTCTGAGAGACGAAGAAGTCATTCAAGCGGCCAATGAACATTCCATTTCAATGGTTTTCACTGGTGTTCGTCATTTTTTGCATTAAGTCGTCTTAGCGCTAAAGATAACTTTAAATTCTTTGAGGTTTAACTTATGATGCGTATCAATCATGAATATCGTTTGTCAAAATTGTAACAGCACGATTTCACTGAGCTCTGATCAACTGAATCAAGATAGAATAAAAATCGCTTGTCAAAGCTGTTTCACAAGCATGGAGCTTTTGAAACAACCCAATGGTGAGTTTATCAGCCACTACAGTGATATCAAAAAGTTTGTTCGCGCTTGCATCGAGTGCTCAAAATCTTTTGAAGCTGACTCAATGGAGGGATTACCTATTTGCGGGGAATGTCAAAAGCAATCCGTGGTTATTGAAAATAGAAAACTTCAACACCAAGCCAACATTTACAACAACCCCTCATTTTCAAACGAATCTTCAAAAGTAAAAAAAGCAGAAACAACACAATCAACTCAAACTGGCAATCAAAGCAGATCCATTTTTAAAAAAT
Source organism: Bdellovibrionota bacterium (assembly GCA_041918415.1). Lineage (GTDB taxonomy): Bacteria > Bdellovibrionota_G > JALEGL01 > JALEGL01 > JALEGL01 > JAYRVV01. The sequence continues at coordinate 2,204 of JAYRVV010000059.1, forward strand.
TGAAAAAACGATATTTCCTCTTTGCTTTTTTTGCGATTTCGTTCATCTATTTTGCGTTTAAACTGTTTTTTCCAAGCCAGGAATTACGTCATCATCCAAACGTCATTGAGTTCCAAAATCATTTAAAACGCGAACACCCTCTGGGTAAGGAAGGTATTGAAAAGTTACACTTAGACTTGTCCAATCAAATTTACATGGATCAGCCCGCCATGCTTTTCGATTTGTATCAGAGGCTTTGCATGCTCATTGGACACAGCAACGCTAACCTTGAGGTGTATTTTGACTGGGTTACACAAGTGTATTCAAAATTAATCATTAACAAACAAATACAAATCAATCCTGAGCGAGACGCTTGGATTGGTTTGTTTGAATCGATCCGACCAAGTTACACGCATGTGATTCGTGCTTCACATCACTTGTCTCAAACAGAGCACCAAGCTGCACAAAGTGAAATCGATGAGGCTTTAAAGCAATACCCAAATTATTTTTATGCACATTTACTCAATCTGAGAACCATGTTGCTTGGCCTTGCGGATCGAAGCAAAATTGAATCAACAATGAATAAACTGAAAAACAACCCAGGTACAACATTGATGAAGAATGAATGGTTGTTGTTGCAAGGCCAAGCCTATGAACAACTTGGGCACATTGATTACGCTTTTAAAAATTATGAAGAAAGACTGACCAATCTTCCAAACGATGATGTCACCTTGCAAAGTTTAGGTAACCTTGAATTAAAAGCTCATCATTTTGAACAAGCATCAAATTGGTACAAAAGCGCTTTACTCATCAACCCCATGAATATAAATGTAAGACTACAATTGGTCCGAATTTTATCAAGAATACTTAATCATCATCAAGACGCTTCAACCCTATCAAGTAACGCTTTAAAATCAATGGATGTCGCGCATGAGCAACTTTTTAAGGCGGAGCGTGCCTATTTGGAAAGCCAGCAAAACAATGGCATCAATGCCATGTCCTATGCTGGACTACTTCCATTCTTAGGGTCTCAAGCCAATCAGGTCATGCATCAAAAAGCGTACATTTATAACAAACATGATAAAGGCAATAAAATCATCGTCGAACTTAGCAGCTACCTTAATCAATTTGAAAACGACACCATGGCCATGTACTTGTTGGGTAA
>JAYRVV010000060.1:0-17976 GCA_041918415.1 Bdellovibrionota bacterium
GTGAAGCCAGATCTGAACCAAGTCTGGTAAAATCCGAGCTACCTGCACACGAAGCCATCAATGCTGCCATGATCATCAATAAAACTGATTTTTTCATTTGTCCTCCAATTTGCATAATGACTTGTATTGCAAGGATGGGGCCATGCTTTTGCTTGCCAAGCACCTCATATTACAGAGTATTTTATTTTGGTGAGTCAAATGTGAACATTTGTTGACGAGTAAATATGAAATCTTTTCCATATAAAAATTCAATTTAGCAGCTCTGAGAGATTTTTTTAGGCTCGTAAGTGATCACAACATTGTCGTTTTCTAATCCGGCCAGTGATGCATCGATTAAGAAAACTGATTTACTTACAGCATCATATACAAAATTAGCGGCATCGATGCTTTGATCTGCAATTTTCATCTGTATAGATGAAGGACATGCATCATAGGTTAATGTGTATTTGGTTTGTTTTCCCGTGACGTGTGAGGCCTTTGAAATGAGGTTAGAAAAAGAATTTAAAAATGTCGAAGAACTGGACAACGTGTTCAATCCAACCAAATCTTTATTGCTTTGTGTATTAACAAAATCAATGTAACCATATGCTTTATCTTCATTTGCAAGACTGACTGAACTTAGGTTTCCAATGACTGCATTGTAAAATCTTGATATTTCACTAGAATACTGAGCGTGTTTCTTTTTAACGGTAAGATTAACATTGATCACGCGTGTGTATGTTTCATACATTGTACAGGGCTTACTCGTATCCACAATTGGACTATCACCAAACAAAACGCTGCGACTTGGTTCGGACTGAGTGATTTGAGTTGATTTAACTGTTTGATAGTGACCCATATCCAAAACGGACATGGTTTTTTTAAGACTGGATAATCCCTCGGCTTGGTAATAATAATTGGTATCACGAAATGTTTTATTAATGGTGCAAGGGACACTGCCATAGTATCCAGATACTGTGGTGGTTATTGTACTTTTTGAATCGTAAGATTTTCGTTCACTGACTTCAGCTTCGTCAGAAACAAAAATTAATGCCAGTTTTGCATCGGATCTAAAAAACCCTTTGCTTTGATAAATTGATTTTTTCTTTAAAATCTCGCTTAACGAAAGAAATGAGGCATTGTTTCCATTACTTTCTTCGGGTTTAAAGGTGATGCTTAGATTGTCATTTAAAATACTCATCATGTTTGCATTTTGTGAACATGCAAATTGTTGACCCATGCTTCCTTTATGAAAATCCACAGCGCCAAGGTTTGACAAATCAACTGACGATTTTAAAACAGCTATACAAAGATCATTGTTTGGAAATTTAGAAAAAAGCTCAATCAATCTTAATTTTAAATTGGCCAATTTGTTACTCATGCTTTGCGAATCATCCAAAACAACAATCACATCCATTTTTCTGCTTTGGCTGTTTGAGTAATAATAAGCTTGCTTAAAAGTTTCACTGATCATGCCATTGCTTAATGTTTCAATGGTAGAAAGAGAACTGCTTGCTTCATCAGTTTTATTTTCTTCCTGGATTTCGCCCCCACAAGAAAGAACAAAAGCCAAAATATTGAGACCCATCAGAAATTTTTTAATTGTAGCCTTCATACCATGGATATTTGCAAAACCTAGGCCAGATCTAACCATAAGAATTTATTGATTATTATGCGTCATTTGCTTTGATGGAAACTTATGTTTACCAAAAAGAGTGCAAACTTTTCAAGCAAACTTAATGCACGTTTGGACTGTTAAATAAAAACTCGCCTTTTTGAAAATCAATCTCAACGGGAACACCTTCTTTGATTTCTCCATCTAAAATCTTTTGGGCCATGGTGTTTTCAATACATTTTTGAATGGCTCGCTTTAAGGGTCTGGCTCCATAAAGTGGATCAAAACCCACACGGGCCAATTCTTTGCGTGCATTGTCCGTAAGATAAAGTTCAATATCTTGATCTTTCAGCCGCTTAATCAAACGACTGATTTGAATATCAACAATGCTTTCGATCTGCTCAGCCATGAGGGCATTGAAAATAACAATGTCATCAACTCGATTTAAAAATTCAGGCTTAAATGCATCTTTTAAAATTCGCATGACTTTTTCATCAATTTCCTTCTTATTTCGAAGGTCTGTTTTTAAAATTTCTTGGCTACCCAAATTACTGGTCATGATCAAAACCGTGTTTTTAAAATCAACCGTCCGGCCATGTCCATCCGTGAGTCTTCCATCGTCCAAGACCTGCAACAAAACATTAAAAACATCTGGGTGTGCTTTTTCAATTTCATCGAATAAGATAACGGCATAAGGTCTTCGCCTCACCACTTCGGTTAAATGCCCACCTTCTTCATAACCCACATAGCCTGGAGGCGCACCGATCAACCTCGCAACGGAGTGTTTTTCCATGTACTCCGACATGTCGATTCGAACCATGGCGTTTTCATCATTGAATAAAAATTTAGCCAAGGCTTTGGCCGTTTGCGTTTTGCCAACCCCTGTTGGTCCCAAAAATATAAAAGAACCGATGGGCTTGTTTGGATCGGATAGTCCTGCACGTGATCTTCGAACGGCGTTGGAAACCAATAAAAGTGCTTCGTCTTGTCCAACCACCGTCTCTTTAAGAACCATTTCCATTTTTGATAATTTTGCTTTTTCACTTTCAAGCATGCGCAAGACCGGCACACCCGTCCAAAGCGAAACCACTTTGGCCACATCCTCTTCTTCTACCTCTTCTTTAAGCATGCGGGTTGTTTTTTGAAGTTGCTCTAATTTTTCGTTGGCCCCAAAAAGAGATTTTTCAAGTTTGGGTAAACTTCCAAATTTTAATTCGGCCGCCTTTCCAAGATCTCCTTTTTGCTCAGCCAATTCAATTTTATTTTTTGTTTGATCCATTTCACTTTTGATCGTACGTATTTGCGTGATGGCCGCTTTCTCGTTTTGCCAATGCACTTTTAGGCTGTTAACTTTTTCATTTAAATTGGCCATTTCGCTTGATAGTTCTAGAAGACGATCTTTGGATGCTTGGTCGTTTTCTTTTTTCAATGCTTCTTTTTCAATTTCAAGTTGAATGAGTTTTCTTGCCAGATCATCAATTTCGCTGGGAACAGAATCTATTTCAATCCTCAGTCGACTGGCGGCTTCATCGATCAAATCAATCGCCTTATCCGGTAAAAAGCGATCCGTGATGTATCTGTTTGAAAGTGTCGCGGCGGCCACGATGGCGCCATCTTGAATACGAACGCCATGATGCACTTCGTATTTTTCTTTTAAACCCCTTAAAATGCTGATGGTGTCTTCCACATTAGGCTCTTTCACAAATACAGGTTGAAATCGTCTTTCTAAGGCAGCATCTTTTTCAATGTGTTTTTTGTATTCTTTAAGTGTGGTTGCACCCACACATCTCAATTCACCTCTGGCCAAGGCTGGCTTCAAAAGATTCGATGCATCCATGGCACCCTCGGCTGCACCAGCGCCCACAATGGTGTGAAGCTCATCGATGAACAATATGATTTCGCCACTGGATTGTGTCACTTCTTTTAAAACGGCTTTCAAACGATCTTCAAACTCACCGCGATATTTTGTGCCCGCGATCAAAGCACCCAAATCAAGTGAAACCACTTTTTTATTTTTTAATGTTTCTGGCACATCCTTACTGACAATCCGTAGGGCCAATCCTTCAACAATGGCGGTTTTTCCAACGCCTGGTTCGCCGATCAGCACTGGATTGTTTTTGCTTCGTCTGGATAAAACTTGAACGACACGTCGAATTTCGCTGTCTCGTCCTATGACAGGATCCAATTTCTTCTTTTGCGCCAGCTCAGTCAGGTCACGTGTATATTTTTGTAAAGACTGATATTTTCCTTCCGGGTCCTGATCTGTGACTTTGTGTGAACCACGAATACTTTGCAAGGCCAGTAAAATTCGATCTTTATTAATTTTAAACAAGCTTAAAACATCTGCGGCGCTGTTGTTTTTACTTTCACTTAAAGCGATGAGCAGATGCTCTGTTGAAAGAAATTGATCTTTCAAAGCGCTGGCTTCATCCATCGCATTTTTCAAAACCACCTGAACCGAGCTGGAAAGACCCGGATTTGACAGTACACCTGACACCTTGGCCAATTGGTTTAAACGATTTTGTGATTCAACAAACACGCTTTGTGGTGGTACCGACATTTTTTCAAGAAGAGGCTTGGTGATTCCTTCTTCCTGCGTTAAAAGCGCATAAAGCAAATGAATGGGCAAAATCTCTGCGTGGCCATTTTCTCTAGCATATTCTCCTGCAATTTCAATGGCTTCCTGGCTTTTCAGTGTCAGTTTATCCAATCCCATGCGTGGGAGTATGTGCACCGTTTAGGCGCTGTCAACTTGAATTCGGGGGACACCGGCCTGGATTCGAATTCCCCAAATTGGCAAGAAATTTATGTGAGTTTAAGTGTTTTACAAAAATCAATCCATGGAATCAAAGTGATGTTATTTTTTTGCATGTGATTGGATCCTGGTTGAACTTGGTAAATTTCCGGAATATTTATTTTTTTCTGAAAATAAAATAAATTTGAATTGATTGCCTTTGCACCTGTTTTACATTCCACAGCAAAAAGTGTTTTTTGTCTTTTAACACCACAAAATCAACTTGTAAATCTTTGATGAGAGACTGTATCAAATGAGGAAAACCCACTCGGTTGGATAACTCGAGTGCGAGTTGTTCAAGATTGTTTTTATGGCTTATTCCAAGTTCATTCACCGTAAATCGATGAAGCCTAAATTACCAGTATCGACCAAATAGAGAATCGCCAACTCGACAATAGTAATCAAGTCGTACTGACCCCGTAACAATAAAAAATCGCATATTTTTTTCTGTTTCATAAAGCCCTTTGACAAGGTTCCTCCATTTTTTGTATTTGGTGCTAGATGAGTACTCTTTGCCTGAAGCAAGCTTAGTGCAAGGGTGGTTTTACCAACTTGGCGTGGGCCTCCAATAAAAGCCATACGATGAGAGAGTATTTTTCGAATTGGATTTTCAAGATATCTTGGGGGTGTTTCTTGGTTGTTAAATATCAACTAAATTAGATATAAGTCAATAATAGTATATACTAAAATGGAGTGTGGGCAAATTCGGTCATTTGGGTCCAGGCCTGTGTCCCCCGAATTACCCGAATTAAACTACCCAACAAGCTTGAGTGCTTCTACGTAACGCATCTTGAGTTCATAAAGGGCTTGCTCAAACAATTCGTTTTCTTCTTTGGTGGTGTTGCCTTTTGATTTTGCTCTTAACAATTCTATTAAATCGATTTGCTGTTTGGCCAAATTCATGTTTTTGCTCTTTTTGTTCGTTTCAGGATCAGGAATGTATCCCATCTGAATCATGGCACTTGAACACAAAGACAAAACAAAGCCTGAAAAACTAATGGGCTCTTCTTGGGTCTGCGTGGGCTGTTCAACCGGCTTGGAAAATTGTTTGACGGTTTCTTTTTCCTGATTTCGTCGGTCTGTGATTTTAAACGATTCTTGTTCATCATTCATGCTCATGATCATGCTCCTCACTGATGGTTGATTCCTCTTTGGGAGGACTTTTTTTGTTATCTAAATAATTTTCTATGCTTTCGTCAAGCCCCTCTTGATCGACATTGTTGAATTTATAATAAACTTGACTTGGTTCATGATACGCGATGAAAGCATTTTGATCATTCACACCCACGCTACTTAGGGCATGAATGTTGACGGTTTGCTTGCTGCCATCATTGAGATCGATTTGTATTTGAAGGACGCTTGGTCCAAGGTTTTTTGGTTTTTTTCGACCAATGTATTGATGTCCTTCAATGGATAAATGTTTATAAATACCATCAAAGACTTTTGCGTTTTTCTGATCCTTGTTTTTACTTTCAATCCATTGATCGTTATGTTTGATGAACTCAAACTGATCCTTTTCACGTACAACCTTTAAAGACTTTACATCATCGATCATGACATCAAACAGCTTAAGATTGTAAAAATCCTGGGCGGGCTTTTCAAATGCCTCAATGAACTCATTTGAAACTTTAAACGCTTCTTTTATTTCTGGTCTTGATACAAGCACTTCCCCTGATGATTTCAATGGCTCAATCCGTAAGATTTTTTCTTTGATGATGTCGTTTTCTTTCACTTTAAAAATAATTTTTGATGAAGGACGCGCCGTACTTTTTGAAACATCCTTAAACAAAACCGTGTTCAATCGATCGGCCAAAAAAACAACCTTTTGCTTATCCAACACATTGTTTTGTAGATCCAACCACAGACCTTTCTCATTTTTAACAAACTGAAAAACTTTACTGCCGTTTTTAAAGTATGAAACGCCTTGCACATCATCCGTGTTGATAAAACCCAAAATACGTTTTTCTCTCCAATCAATCGCTTTTTTATCCTCAAACATATTAAGAACATCGTTGACCAAAAACACACCTTTTTTATGACTGCTTTTAGCATACACATGCGTGCTTGCCGGATTTTTATCACCTAGTTCTATGTAATCCGTTTTACCGTTACTGAATTTAAATGAGATGTTTAATCCATCGCCTACGCCATATTCTGCTTTTTTATCTTCATCGGTAATATATTTTTCACTTTTTAAACTCATCAGATTGCCTTTAAGTGTTTCAATCAACGAATGATCGGCCAAAGCACGGTAAGGTTTAACCATCAACCATGATGAAATGATGCTAAATTCATTTGACCAAAATGAAAACTCGTCATCATAAAAACCTTTTTCATTTTTCTTTCTTTTTTCAAACACAAACTCATTCGATCCAGCATTGATGGTGATTTCCAATGCATCGTCAAATTTGGTTTCAAATATTTTTTCTTCAGTTTCCTTTTGGGCAATTTCTTTTTGAATTTTTTTATCTTTAAGCCAACCAACGATCAGTAATGCAAATAAAATAATAATGGCAATGATGATGCCTTTAAACTGCTTCATGTTACCCCTTTTTACGACGATACCACCACAAGTTCATTCCAAAAGACAAAATCACCATTGGAATCAAAACAATCACGATGTAAAATATGACGTTGGATTGCTCAGGAGTCAATTCAACCGCTGAGGCTTCAAACAATTTTGGACGAATCGAAATGTTTTCTTTTTCTCCCGCAAGCCAATTGACAGCATTTAAAAACAAATCCAAATTCAATTCATAAGATTGAATGAGACCGTTTGAAATAAAATCTGCGTCACCAAAAACAACCAGCTGTGCTTTGCTGTTTTCAGTGATGTTTTTTTCAACGGCCAAAGCCAGAGGTATGGAACCTTTCATGTCATTGGATAAAAATTTAACCTTTCCCTGACGAACCAAAAAATCGACATCCGACATGGAAAAACTTGACTCACCCTTTGCTGAATGAATCAACTCAACAGCCGTACCATCAAACTGAGCGCTCTTTTTTAAAGACCTTGCATATTCAAAAACAGCAGACCCATTTTTTGATTTAAAAGGTTCGACAATTGGATGATCACCAAAATCATAGGCCCTGATGTTGGGAACAATTTGCCAACCGCGAAGCAATTGCAATTGCTGTTCAAGGATGATGTTTTGACCCAACTCAACACCCCACTTGCTCAAAACATTTTCCAATCCGTTTTTTAAAACAATTAAACGTGGCACAACCTTCGGGTTGGGCAACACAGGATCAAGTAGGGCCAATACTTTTTGACCCTTGCTTAAAAAATCGTCAATGGCTTGAGCCTCCAAATTTGAAAAAGCTTGCTGAGGTCCGGCAATGATCAGCACTGAACAATTTTCTTTTACACCGCCTCCGATTTGATCGAGTGATTCAAAACCAAAACCCTCGTTGTTCAAACTGTTTTTGACAAATGAAATGCTTCTTTCATTTTCTTCGCTACCTTCAAGGTCAAGCTCGCCATGTCCTTTAGTAAAGCACAATTGGGTTGCGCTGGACTGGGTAACTTTGAGCAAAGCCTGGGTGATGCCTTGCTCATTCAACTCTTTTGTTAAATGGCTCTGCATGCCCTTTTCAATCAACACACTGCCATCCTGTGCCCCATATTTGCTGGCCAACAATTTTTCCTTGTCTGCATCAACAAACGCAATTTTGACATGTTTAGATTCGCTCTCATACATCGATAATAAATCTTTCACGGCTTGTTTTTCTTGGTTTCGATCGTCCATGAACGCTGTGATCTTCAAATCTTCTTTCAAAGATTGAAGTGTTTTTTTGGTTTGATCAGCCAAGGTATGTACTTTGTTTTTTGTAAAATCTTTTTTAAAGTTAAAAAATTTCTCAGATTGAATGTTGATCACACCAAGAATCGCAAGCAATATGAGTGAATATACCGCTATGCGAGCGCTTGATTGTGTCGATCTTTTGCCAAGCATGTCCCTTAGCAAGGATGGTTGTGAGATGATTTTACGAGTCCAATCAAACAAAAAGGCCACAATCATGATGGAGCCAACACCCATCAAAAACCAAAAAAACGGATTGTTCTGGGCCTGCGTGATCACCAAAGCCAACAAGCCATAAAAAATCAAAATGACACCAGTGATACCCAAGCATTGAAACAAAATATTCATGACTTACCTCCAACCCTGTGCTTCCAAAGAACGTTTGGTTAAAAACAAAAACAAAGCGCAAATGCTAAAAAAATAAACGAGATCACGGCTATCGAGTAAACCTCTCAACAAATTTTTAACATGCTCAGTAACAGAAATGTATCGAACCAAATCATAAAGTTTCGATGACTCAGGCAAATTGATCAAATTGATGATGAACATAAAAAGCAGCAAAACAAACGTGATCACTGCGCCAATGATCTGATTTTCTGTTAATGATGAAGCGAATAAGCCAATGGAAATGCCCGCACAGGCAAACAAAACCACACCGACATACCCAAGCACGACAGGGGCCAGTTCGGGAGGACTTGGCAAATAAAAAAACAAAGTGATCTGATAAATCACTGTGGGCAAAATCATCACCAAGACAAAAGCTAAAGCACCCATAAATTTTCCGGCGACATAATCCAATGTGCTGATGGGTGAAGTTTTGAGCAATTCATCGGTTTTGCGATTGCGTTCTTCTGCAAATGATCTCATCATGATCAAGGGAATCATGAATAAAAAAATGAATATCATGTTAAACAATGAAGGCGCGATCACCCACTCATTCAAATTCAACCGCGATAGCATTTCAGGATTTTGATAAATCTGCATCATACTTTTGAAATACGTGTATTGCTGACTGAAACGCACAAGTCCGGCATAGAAAAAATAACCGGACAAAGTTAAAAAAATCATCAACACCACATACGCAATGGGTGAGTAAAAATTATGTTTGAATTCTTTTTGTACAAGTGCCCAAATGTTTTTTAAGTTCATGCCATTGACTCCTTCTGTGATTGGCTGATTGATTCAATGAATACTTCTTCCAAAGTTTTGTTCTGTGTAAGATTTGCAATCGTGCCGCTTTTGATGATTCGACCTTGATTGATGATGGTTGCGTGTGTGCATATTTGACTGACCTCAGGCAAAATATGCGTGGATAAAATGATGGTGTGTTCTTTAGCCAAATCCAGAATCAATTGTCGAATTTCCCTGATTTGGGTTGGATCCAATCCCACCGTGGGCTCATCCAAAATCAACACGTCGGGTTGATTGATGATGCTCCCCGCAAGACCAACCCTTTGTTTAAAACCCTTGGATAAATTCCCAATCATGCGTTTAGCGACTTGGTTCAGTCCACATCGTTCGATGGCCCAAGTCATTCTTTCTTGGCGGATCGATGCCTCTACGCCTTTGATTTTGGCAACAAAATCAAGGTAAGCCCAAACCGTCAAGTCGGTGTAAACGGGCGGTGTTTCGGGCAGATAGCCTATTCTTTTTTTCACTTCCATTGGTGATTCGATGATGTCGTAGCCCGACAAAATCGCCGTTCCCGAACTGGGTTGAAGCGCACCTGTCATGATGCGCATGGTCGTTGTCTTGCCAGCGCCGTTGGGTCCCAAAAAACCCAAAATCTCTCCCTTTTGCACTGAAAAAGATATTCCGCGAACCGCTTGAATATCGCCGTAAGACTTTGTGATGTTTTTTGCTTCTATCATGATCAACCTCTATTTCTTTTGGCTGTATAGAAAAATGTTATTTTGAAATTCTGTCAAGATTCTTAAAGGTGTTATACTTCCCTCTCAATGAGTCAGACCATTATCAAAAAGAAAGCGATTAAGAAAGGAGAATTACCATCTTTTCCCATTGTTCCTTATGCGCAGCTTAGAAACATACGATTGTTTAGAGATGTGCCAGAGAAAGCGCTTTTAAAGCTGGATCAAAAAGTTCGACTCGCCAACGCAAACGCCAATGAAACGGTTTTGGAGCTTTCATCATACGTTGAGGGCTTTGGACATTTCTTTTTCGTCATGAAAGGACAAATCAAAATCACGGGATTTGACGAGAATGCTAAAAAAAGAACCCTAAATTTTTTAAGAAAAGGTGAATTTTTTGTTGATAAGACATTTTCTTGGAGAAATTTGGTGGCCACACGCATCACAGCCATCACACAGTGCGAGCTTTTTATCATTGAACATGATCACTTAAAAGAATTTGCCAGTGAAGTTGGCAATTTTGAAGAGCAGCTGACACAAATTGCCAAACACATTGATCATCGCAATCGAATATTTTGTGAGGACCAATATTCCAGATCCGTGCTTGATTTTTTGGTTGATCATTCATTGACCCAGGCTTCTCGAATCAAGATCACTCAAATGGACAAATGCATTGAATGCAACACCTGTTACGATGAGTGCGCTGATCGTCATGGTTTTGTGAGACTCGAAAGGGGTTATGCCAATTTTGGTGTGTTGGATGTGGCCAAAAGTTGTTTAACCTGTTTTTATCCGACCTGCATTCCGTCTTGTCCTGTTGACAGTGTGATTTACAACAACGAAAAAGGTGAAGTTGAAATTTTGGATGATTGCATTGGCTGTCAAGCTTGCAAAACCGCTTGCACATATGGCGCGATCAGCATCGTGAAAGTCAATCCAAAGGACAAGCACTTTGCAAGGTTTCTGGCACCTGATCGAAAAATCAAACCCAAGTTCATCGCGGACAAATGCAATCATTGCTATGGGTATGAAGACATGGCTTGTATCAGCAATTGTCCAACCGGCGCCATCATCGAATTGTCATCAAAAGAACTGCTGGATAACCCAACCATTTTTGGTGTCACAGAACACCACAGAAAACCATTGGACAAACTGAATGAAAATTCAGATCTTTTGGATAAATTTCAAAACGCATATTTAATTTTATGTGCATTCATCACCATTGCCATTTGTTATGAATTCATTGCGCAGAAAATCGGTTTTCAGTTTTCTTTTTTCCAATGGATAAAAACCACAGGTTTAATCAAAGAAAACATTTCTTTAACTTTTGATAAGGGCAGCGACCTGACCCTTTTTCTTGGGAATTTGGGGTTTACGTTCATCGTGCTGTCCATGTCTTATCCATTGAGAAAAGCTTTTCCAACTTTGTTTCAAAATCTTGGACCCAAATTATTTTGGCTTGATTTGCACAACCTGTTTGGATACCTAGGCTCACTTTTGGTTTTGTTTCACACGGGTTTTGAATTCAACATGCACTTTGGAACGTTTGGCATGATGGCATTGAGCCTTGTCATGCTAACCGGAATTTTTGGTAGATTTTTATATCAAGCGATACCAAGGGGTGTGGCAGGAACAGAATTGAAAATGAAAGATATTGAGGAGCAAGACCAAGAATTAACTCGAAAACTGGATATCATTTTTATCAACAATGCAGCCGCTTACCAAAAAGTGATTGATGAAATCATCGCCAAGACAACCGTTGGACTGGTTGACAAACCCACCCTCTATGGATTTTTCAAGTCAACCGTCATTGCTCAAATTTTACTTTGGAAATTAAAAATTCAATTACCAAATGAACTGAAACCTTTTCAAAGGCAAATGGATACGTTCTATGACCTGGCTAAAGAAAAAATAAGAATTAAGCGCAATGTCGCCTTTTTGGCATTTTCTTCGAAGTTGTTTGTGAAATGGCAATACGTTCATAAACCATTGGCCTATGTCATGGGTGTGCTGGCCATATTGCACGTCATTTACAATCTCTTGTTCTTTCGTTGGAACGCGTGATAAAATGCCATTGCGCGGATTGTTGTTTCCCATGCATTTATTTTTGGAGAATCTTTAGTCATGCTTCGCCTGTTGTTTGTGCTGATTTCATTTTACTCGTTGTCATCGCTTGCCAGTTTTTTAAGCCCTGGTGATTTATCCAACCCACATTTTGAACCGCTCAAAGGTGTCAGCCAATGCGTTCAATGTCATGCCTCGGATCGAAACAAAGCCTGTTTGAATTGTCACAAAGAAATTGAACAGCGCTTGATTGAGAAAAAAGGGTTTCATGTCCGTTATGAAAACAAACTTTGTCATTCATGCCACTTGGAACACTTGGGGAAAAATTACGATTTGATGGGTTTAAGCCGCACCAAGTTTGATCACGATGAAACCGATTGGCCTTTAAAAGGCAAGCACAGTCTAGTTTCCTGCGATCGCTGCCACACACAAAAACGAAAAAATGTTTTAACTCAAAAGAGCACCAAATCCACAACGTATTTGGGTAATGTTTCCCAATGTCAAAGTTGCCATAAAGATCCTCATAAAAATAAATACGGACCTGCCTGTCAGAGCTGTCATAATCCAATTGGCTGGTATGATTTTACAAAACCCACACCGAGCCCAAAACCAACTGTCATTCCAAGCATTGTTCCCACAAAAGCAGCAATTAAACCCACAAAACCACTAAACATTAAGAAAAAACCAAGCCCTTTTCCCACTAAAATCGTAAAAAGACATTCAAAACCCAGAAAACGTATTAAAAAAAGACCCACGCCAAGCCCAATCCCAACGATTAAAAATAAAATTAGTCAACAATAGTTGACTAGTATTATAGTAATATTATTTAATAATTATAAATAGTTAAAATTAGTGATTCATTTTTAAAGAAATAGGCTATAATAAAATCTGATGAAAAGTAGGGGCGTTCTTGAGGCGGGACCTTATTTGACTCATTCATAAGGTTAGAGCGCCCCCAACATTCAATGTATCTTTAAGAAATTTCTTTAAAAAATCAATTCTCATAACCAGAGCGGTTCAATTGCCCACTTTCATTGTCTGATCGAATGAAATTGTATAATGTCGTCAAACCCGTGGATCCAGTTCAAACACTAAAGCAGAAATTAAAAGCCAGCCGCATGGGCGGTGGGCAAGAGCGCATCGACAAACAACATCAGCAGGGCAAACTCACGGCAAGAGAACGCATCGACATGCTCTTGGATGATGACAGTTTCAGTGAATTGGACCCATTCATTCTTCACCGCGCAAAAGAGTTTTCCATGGGCGATAAAAAAATTTTAGGTGATGGTGTTGTCGCCGGGTTTGGTTTGATTCGCTCGAGGCAGGTTTTGGTTTACGCGCAGGATTTTACTGTTTTTGGAGGATCATTATCGGGAGCAAACGCAAAAAAAATATGCAAGCTTTACGACATGGCCCTTAAGATCGGCGTCCCCATCATTGGCCTTTGCGATTCCGGAGGCGCCCGAATTCAGGAAGGCGTTGAAAGTTTAGGAGGCTACGCCGATTTATTTTTAAGAAACACTTTGGCTTCAGGTGTGATACCGCAAATTTCAGTGATTTTAGGTCCCTGTGCCGGTGGCGCTGTCTATTCACCGGCCATCACCGATTTTGTATTCATGGTCGATCAAATCAGCCACATGTTTGTCACAGGACCTGATGTGATCAAAACCGTCACCCATGAAGACATCAGCAAGGAAAAATTGGGAGGTGCCCTAACCCATGCTCAGACCAGTGGCGTTGCACATTTCATCAGCCCCACGGAAGAACATTGTTTAAAATCCGTCCGTGAATTGCTTTCATTCTTACCTTCCAACAACATGGAAAAAGCACCAACGGTTAAATGCGATGATCAAAACACTATTTTAAACGAGTTGGACAATCTGATTCCATCGGACCCTTCAAAACCCTATGACATTAAAAGCATCATTTTAAAGGTGGTTGATCAGAATCATTTTTTTGAAGTGCAGTCCGAATATGCCAAAAACATTGTTGTTGGATTTGCCAGAATCGCCGGTCAAAGCGTTGGCATTGTCGCCAATCAGCCTCAGGTGTTGGCCGGATGCTTGGACATCAACGCTTCAATAAAAGCCGCTCGCTTTGTTCGATTTTGTGATGCATTTAACATTCCATTGATCACATTTGTGGATGTGCCTGGTTTTTTACCCGGCACAGAACAAGAATTTCGCGGCATTATCAAACACGGGGCAAAATTGCTTTACGCTTATGCGGAAGCGACAGTACCAAAAATCACATTCATCACACGTAAAGCCTACGGAGGCGCTTATGATGTGATGAGTTCCAAGCACATACGGTGCGATTTAAATTATGCCTATCCAAACGCGCAGGTCGCTGTCATGGGTGCTTTTGGTGCCGTCAACATTATTTTTAGAGATGAAATCGCCAAGGCCACAGACCCTCAACAAAAGTTAAAAGAACTTACCAAACAATATGAAGACACATTTGCCACACCTTATCAAGCGGCCAGCTTGGGTTACATTGATGAGGTGATCATGCCCAATCAAACGCGAAACAAAATCATCACCGGACTTTCGCTATTGGCGAACAAGCGCGATCAGAACCCAAGGAAAAAACACGGCAACATTCCTTTGTGATGGAGCATCAAAGTAAAAGATAGAAATGATGTGACATGAAAAAACAAATCAAAATTCTAGTTGCCAATCGCGGTGAAATCGCCGTCAGGATCATACGAACCATACACCAAATGGGTCATCAAGCCGTGGCCATTCACTCAAGCATTGATCACAATGCTTTACACACCTTGATGGCTGATGAAGTGTTTGAAGTGGGTGGACCTCTTTCAAGCGAAAGCTACCTCAACATCGATCGAATCATCACCGTGGCCAAAAAATCTGGTGTGCACGCCGTTCATCCAGGTTATGGATTTTTATCTGAAAATGCATCGTTCGCTAAGGCATTGATTGACAATGGCATTGCATTTATAGGGCCCAGTCCAGATTGCATTGAAAGCATGGGAGATAAAGTCAGGGCTCGTTCGCTCGCCAAAAAAGCAAACGCACCCATGGTTGAGGGCACCAACGTCATTGAGTCTTTGCAACAAGCAAAAGAGTTGGCCAAAAAAATCACGTACCCCATATTGCTCAAAGCCAAGGCCGGCGGTGGAGGAAAAGGCATGCGCCTCATTCACAATGAAAGCGAATTGATTTCATTGTACGATCAAGTGCAAAGCGAAGCCAAAAACGCTTTCAAAGACGGTTCTCTTTACATTGAAAAATATTTACAAAACCCAAGGCACATTGAAGTGCAAGTGTTTGGCTTTCAAAATGGAACCATACATACACTGATGGACAGAGAATGCTCAATTCAAAGAAGACATCAAAAAATCATTGAAGAGGCGCCCGCCTGTATATCAAACAAAACCAAAGAAGCCATGGCCCAGGCATCAATTCGTTTGGCCAAAGAGGTTGGATACATCGGTGCGGGAACAATGGAATTTTTGGTTGACCAACATGAAAATTTCTTTTTTCTGGAGATGAACACCCGACTTCAAGTCGAACATCCAGTCACAGAATGGATTTACGGTATTGACCTTGTCAAATTACAAATACAAACGGCGCTTGATCCAAAATTTTATGTTGACTTAAGTGACCTTAATCCAAAGGGACACGCCATTGAATTACGCATATACGCTGAAGATGTCTTCAACCAATTTGCCCCATCACCGGGAAGTGTTCAACGACTCACCTTTCCAAGTGGACCTTTTGTGAGAGTTGACAGCGCATTAAGGTCAAATGAAGTTATACCCATTTATTATGATCCAATGATCGCTAAAATTTCTTTTTGGGGCCAAAACCGCTTGGAGGCCGTACAAAGAGCCCAGCAAGCTCTGAATGAATTAACCATTGAAGGCGTTAAACACAACAAAGTGTTTTTGCAAAATATTCTTTGTCACCCAAAATACATATCAAACGAAATATCAACACATTTCATTGATGAGCACAGTGAATTGTTTTTGCACACACAACCAACATTGGAACAAATCATGTGTGCCATTGCGCACATTGAATTGAAATTAAAGAAAATTGAACTTACACCTTCAACATCAAACTGGAACAATCATGAAAACATATAAAATCAACGGCGTTGATTATACGGTTGATATTGAAAAAGACCAAAACACTGTCACCATTAAACATCTAGACCAAGTTTATACAATAGAATGTTTACCACAGCTTGACTGCTTACGCTTAAACGATAGATCATACCAGATCTCAACAGAATCGATCGATGGTTTAAAATACAATCTTTACATCAATAAAAATAAAATCGCAGTGCAAAAATGTTTCGATAAAGATTTTATCGAAACCGGTGCAAATCAATTTGGATCTAACCATTTGCAACAGGTCAAAGCCAACATGCCCGGACGCATCGTTAGAATATTTGTTCAAGAAGGCCAAAGCATCTCACCAAATGAAAATTTGTGTGTTCTTGAGGCGATGAAAATGCAAAATAATATTCAGTCAACACGATCAGGGCTTATTGAAAAGGTGTTTATTCAAGAAGGTCAAACCGTCGAAGGTGGGGATTTACTTTTTCAATTTTCCAAGGATCAAACATGAATGAGCAATTCAGCGGTATCTTCCCTTACCTAAGAGGTCTATTTCCGAGCCAGTACCGATCAAGGTTGTGGACCATGAGGCAATACTCCGGGTTTGGCTCACCCAAAGACACCAACGAGCGCTTTAAAAACTTGCTGGCCGCAGGACAAACCGGACTTTCCATGGCCTTTGATTTACCAACTCAAATGGGTTTGGATCCTGACCACGAGCTTTCGGTCGGTGAAGTTGGACGTGTCGGTGTTAGCATTTGCACACCTGATGATCTTGAAGAAGTCTTTGAAGGAATCGATCTTGAAAAAATTTCTGTGTCCATGACCATCAATGCCACCGCACCGATCTTGCTTGGATTTTTGATTCACATTGCAAAGAAAAAGGGTGTTCATCAAAATTTACAAGGCACTGTTCAAAATGATGTTTTAAAAGAATTCATCGCCAGGGGAACATACATTTATCCACCCAAACCATCGCTTAGATTGTGCTGCGATTTGATTGAATATTGTTCAAAGGAACTTATAAAATTCAATTCGATTTCCATTTCCGGCTATCACATTCGTGAAGCGGGATCCAGTGCTTGCGACGAAATTGCTTTTACGTTTTTAAACGCCATGGCCTATTGTGATGAGTTGTTGAAAAGAAATTTGGCCTTTGATGTTTTTGCACCAAGGCTGTCGTTTTTCTTTGCATCACACATTGATTTGATTGAAGAGGTTGCAAAATTTCGAGCGGCAAGAAAATTGTGGGCTTTACTGGCCAAAGAAAAATACTTGGCAAAAGACCCGCGGTCCATGCAACTGAGATTTCACGTTCAAACCGGCGGTAGCATTTTAACCGCTCAGCAAATCGACAACAACATTGTTCGAACCACCATCGCTGCCCTTTCAGCCATTTTGGGTGGTTGTCAAAGTTTGCACACAAGTGCGAAAGATGAGGCCTTGGCATTGCCAAGTGAGGAATCTGCATTGCTTTCACTTCGAACGCAACAACTGCTTGCTTTTGAGTCCAACGTGGCAAGCACGGTTGATCCTGTCGGTGGAAGTTTTGTGTTTGAACAAAAAACGCAATCAATGCTTGAGTCAGCACAAAAAGAAATCGCTCACGTTTTAAAAATGGGTGGCAGTTTAAAAGCCATTGATCAACAATACTTCCAAAACAAAATCACAGCCAGCGCTTATGAGGAACAAGTTAAGATTGAAAACCAAAGCAAGAAAATGGTCGGTGTGAATGTTTTTAAAACAGCTGAACCTCACGTGCAAAA
>JAYRVV010000061.1:0-5022 GCA_041918415.1 Bdellovibrionota bacterium
GATTTTTTCAAAAGTAGTGTTTTTTTCAATACACTCAGTTTGAAGCGTTGTGTGCGAAATGCTAAATTCTTCTCGAAGCATTTTTGAAACCGCTCTTACTATTTTTTCACTTGTCATGACATCCATTTTTTTCACAATCAAGTGCGCACTTAAGGCATAATGATTGCTGGCGATGACCCATATGTGCAAATCGTGTAAATCTTCCACACCTTGAACGTTGAGAATTTTTGTTCTGACTTCATCAACATTGATGTGATTTGGTGAAGCCTCCATCAAGACATCAGCAGATTCTTTGATGATGTTGAATGCACCAATTAGCAACATGATGGCGATGGCGACAGATACGATCGGGTCAGCCATGGTCCATGAAGTGTAATACATGATGATGCCTGTAATTAAAACACCAAGCGAGGATAATGCATCAGCCAAAACATGGAAATAAGCTGAACGTGTGGCCAAATGGTCATGGTGTCCATGTAACAAAAAGGCGCATATGATGTTGATCGACAAGCCCAGTAGCGCGACAGGTATCATGATGCCCAACTCAATAGAATTGGGTTGATAGATTCTTGAGGCAGCCTCGATCAAAATCTGTGTTGCCCCATACAAAAGCAAAGCACCATTAAAAAGTGAAGCTAAAATTTCAGCCCTATAATAGCCATAGGTTTTTTGTTTGGTGGCCGGTCTTTCCTTTAAATGCAGAGAAAAAATGACGATCAGTATGGAAAACATGTCGACAAACATGTGTCCAGCATCACTGATCAAAGCAAGACTTCCGGACAAAAAGCCGCTGATCAGCTCAACGACAAAAAACAGACCCGTAAGTGCAGCACATAATTTTAAGTTTTTTCCGTGATGATGTATCAATGGCTTTGTTTTTTGGTTTGAATTCTTTTTAGAGCAATATCAATGGCAACTTCATTGGTTGGGATGTTATTGCTTTTGGATGATTCGAAGATGTTGAAGAGTGTGCTGTAGATCCCTTTTGTTTTTTCGATCACTTTTGATTTTTGATAACCTTCAAGTTCACACGCAACGTGAATCAATCCACCAGCATTGATGACAAAATCAGGAGCGTACAAAACACCCTGGTCATGTAGTTTTTTTGAAACATCAAAATGGGCCAACTGATTGTTGGCGGCACCGGCGATGATTTGTGTTTGTAATTTGTTTAAAAGTTCACCTTCGATGACGCCGCCCATTGCACAGGGCGCGAGGACATCGCAAGCTTGCACTAAAATATCTTTGGGTTCAACAACTTTAAAATCAATGTCTTTCGATAGTTTGTCGATGTTAGATTTGTTCGTGTCCGCAACAACAAGTTTTGCACCACCAGATGCCAAATGTTTGGCGAGGTGTCCACCAACATTGCCAACACCTTGTATGGCGATGGTTTTATTGTTTAAGGTGTCGCTACCAAATTTGAATTTCAATGAGGCCTTGATGCCTTCAAAAACACCCAAAGCAGTGATGGGTGATGGGTCGTCAGCGCCACCTTTTTGCGGGGATGTTCCGGTGACATATTTGGTGTGCTCACTGATCAAGTCCATGTCGGCAGAATTGGTTCCGGAGTCGACAGCCGTGTAGTACTTGCCCCCTAAACGATCAACAGATCTGGCGAATGCTCTGATGATGTCGCTGGTTTTTTGTTTTGGATCAGCGATGATGACGGATTTTCCACCGCCTAAATTTAGACCGGAGATTGAGGCTTTGAGGGTCATCGCCCTTGAAAGTTTCATCACATCAATCAATGCCATATCTTCGCTGGCATAGGGGTAATAGCGACAACCTCCAAGGGATGGTCCTAAGGTTGTGTCATGGATGGAAATGATGCTTTTGAATTGGATACTGGGATCACAAAAAAAACTGATGTGCTCGAAATCATGCGTGTGCATTTGATCAAAAACATTTAAACCAGACTGAATGTGAATGTTTTTTAGCATTTTATGAATAGCGGTTTAAGGGATTGTACACCTTCAGTCAAGAATATGTAAAGTCTGACAAAGCATTTTTTCTTTACATTTCAATATTTTTTAAGACAAAGCTCCCAAAGGCTTCCACCAATTGACCTGCCAATTGTGGTGTATTTTTGCCGTCATGTTTGCTGGTTCTTCTTAGAAACGTGTTGATTTCTTTGTGATTTTTTTTATGCGTGAGCTTTTCTAAATTTAGGTGTGCCCTTCGTACTTTGTTTTGAAAATGATGTAAAAACTCAGCCGTGCCATCGCCATGAATGTCCGTGATGATACCGACATGGGTGAAAGCATCGTTGATTTTTCGATCTTTGTTCTTATCCAGCGTGTTGGAAAAAAAAACCAAATCTCCTGGTTTTGGACCTTCTTTGTACACATCGCCACTTTGATTTACAAAATCAAAAATCAATCGAACGCCATTGCCCTTTATGTTTAAAATGCTTGCCCTGTCGACAGACTCAAATCCGGCCAAATCAAGCACAGCCAAGACATAACCACTGCAATCGTTTGGGTATGATGTTGTCTGGGCTCTGATTCTTTTTTGGCCGTAAAAGGAATACGCGATGTCAACCAACTTTTGTCTTTTGTCGTTTTCGGTCAAAGAGTCAAAAGCTGTTTGGTCGATGTGTTTTTGGCATGAAGAAAAAAAAATTATTGCCATGATCACATAAAACATATAGCCCATGAGAGGCATTTTAATTGCTTGTTGGACAAGAAGCAAACATGAAAGAGATTATCCATCAAATAGCTGCTCAACTTTCGTCGCTCACACAGATCAGCGAAGACGAAGTTCTCAGTCTTTTTGAATACCCACAAGATGTTGAAATGGGACATGTTGCATTTCCTTGTTTTAAACTGGCCAAGCAATTTAAAACTTCTCCTCAAACCTTGGCATTAAAGTTAAAAGAGCAACTGGATGATCAGCAACTTGAATGTGTAAAAATGGCTCAAAATGTGGGGCCGTACATCAACTATTTTATAAAAAGTGAGTCGTTGAGCACTTCAGTTTTAAGGGAAATTTTAAGTGGAAAGAAACAATTTGGGTTTAAAGAACTTTTGCAAAAACCCACAGCGGTTGTCGAGTTTTCTTCACCAAATATTGCAAAACCATTTTCAATTGGTCATCTTCGTTCAACAAACTTGGGTGCTTGCATCGCCAGAATTTTTGAAAGTCAGGGTTGGAATGTTGTTCGCATCAATCATTTGGGTGATTGGGGAACGCAATTTGGCAAATTGATTTGTGCTTATTTAAAATGGGGCCGCGAAGAAGGCTTGAGACAAAACCCAATTGAATATTTGTTTCAGTTGTATGTTCGCTTTCATGAAGAAGAAGAAAAAGATGACAGCCTAGGTCAGCAAGCGCGTGAGTGGTTTAAAAAACTCGAGCAAGGTGATGAGAAGGCAAGTAAAATATGGAAACAATTTAAAGAGATCACGTTGGATGAGTTAACGGTTTTGTATCAACAATTGGGAGTGCATTTTGATCATTATTGGGGTGAGAGTTTTTACATTGAGCATCTTGATGAAGTGTTTAAGGAATTGGAAAAGAAAAAGCTTTCAAAAAAAGACAATGATGCATGGATTGTAGATTTAAAAAATGAAAAACTTGGCGTGAGTGTGATTCAAAAAGGTGATGAGAGTTCGCTGTACATCACGCGTGACTTGGCCGCTGCAATCTACAGAGCGAGAAACATTTCGTTTGATAAAATGATTTATGTTGTGGGTATGCCACAAAAATTGCACTTTGAGCAGTTGTTTAAAATTTTAGAAAAGTTAGGCCATGATTTTGTCAAAAAATGTGAACACGTTGAATTTGGCCATATGTCTTTGGGTGATCAAAAAATGTCGACCCGTAAAGGGCATGTGGTTTTTTTAAAGGATGTGATTGCTCAAGCCAAACAAGAAGCCATGAAAATTGTTCAGGAAAAAAACCCACAGTTGGATAATAAGGATGAGGTGGCTTTTGATGTGGCTTTGGCTGCGATCTTTTTTGCAGACGTCAGTGCGCGAAGGACAAAAGATATTAAGTTTGATTGGAAGGATATTCTTTCGTTTGATGGTGAAACAGGTCCCTATTTGCAGTACACTTTGGTGAGAATCAATAGCTTGATTGAAAAGCTTCAGTTGTCAACGCAGCTGGATGAATCGGTCATGGGTTTGATTCAGTCCACACAGGAGCAATCGCTTTTATTGACCTTGCATCGATTTGAAAGGGAGCTTGAGAAGGCTTTTATGGAGAGAGAGCCTTTCATTTTGGGTCAATACCTTATTGATTTAGCAAAGGCATTCAATCGATTTTACAGTCATCATCGTTTGCTGTCAGAGGCTCAAGATGTTGCGAAGGCAAGGTTTTACTTGGTTTTAGCAACGAGAAACATTTTGGAAGCGGGTCTAACTTTGCTTGGGATTGCAAGGCCTAAGAAAATGTAAACATTGCAAGGGCTTTGTGCTAAAAGCTCGACATTGTGGGCCGTTAGCTCAGTTGGTAGAGCAGCTGACTCTTAATCAGCGGGTCGAAGGTTCGAATCCTTCACGGCTCACCAAATTTAAAAATTTGATTCGGGATTCGGGGGACACACGACTGGACCCGAATTATTTCAATTTATGGAGCTAAACCATATGATTCCAGCCGCGGCGACTTGAGCGGTATCGGCTGTATCTTCGGTTTCGGTATGGGTTTTCTTCAACTTTATCTTTTGTGATTTCATCAGGCGATAAAACCAAATAATCTTCTGTAATTTCAATATCTTTTTGTATGTTCTTAGTCTGTTCTGGCATGGTTCCTCCCATAAAAATCAAAGATTTAAGCAGACTCAAATCAGGTCCATTAATCCATATTTAATGAATAACGCAAGATGTATTTCATCAATTTTTTCATGATTCTAGACTAGACTGACATGTCAGTCTATTTGTCTGGTCAAAATCGAGTCAATTTGCTAAAAGGGCTCGCAAATGTTGTCGATTTTAGAAACCTATCGAAACCAAAATGTGCTGTTGGCCGGTGCCAGTGGCTTTATTGGAAAAGTCTGGTTAGCCATGGTTTTGGAAA